>NZ_JBQEPK010000018.1:0-119018 GCF_052045615.1 Methylobacterium sp. 22177
GCGCCTGGCCGACGCGGCCGCCGCCGCCGAGCGGAAGCGCACCATGATCGAGCTCGCCGACGGCTTCGAGCGCGCCGTCGGCGGCATCGTCGGCCTGGTCTCGTCCTCGGCCACCGAGCTCCAGGCCACAGCCCAGCAGATGACCGCCACCGCCCAGGAGACCGCCGCGCAATCGACCACCGTGGCCGCCGCAGCGGAAGAGGCCGCCACCAACGTCAACACGGTCGCGGCCGCGGCCGAGGAGCTCGGCTCGTCGGTGCAGGAGATCGGCCGGCAGGTGCAGGGCTCGGCCCATCTCGCCCAGGCCGCGGTGGGCGAGGCCGACCAGACTGCGCACCTCGTCCAGGCGCTCAGCCAGAACGCGGCGCGGATCGGCGACATGGTCGGGATGATCTCGGGCATCGCCGGGCAGACCAACCTCTTGGCGCTCAACGCCACGATCGAGGCGGCGCGCGCCGGCGCGGCGGGGCGGGGCTTCGCGGTGGTGGCCTCCGAGGTGAAGGCGCTGGCCGAGCAGACCGCCAAGGCGACCGAGGAGATCGCGCGCCAGATCGGCGAGGTTCAGGGGGTGACCGCGCAGGCGGTGACGGCGATCGGCGGGATCACGGGGCGGATCCGGGAGATCGACGGCGTGGCGACGTCGATCGCGGCGGCGGTGGAGCAGCAGGGTGCGGCGACCCAGGAGATCGTGCGCAACGTGGCGCAGGCCTCGACCGGCGCCGGCGAGGTGACGGGCAACATCGCGGGCGTGGCGCAGGCCTCGGAGGAGACGGGGGCCGCGGCCGGTCAGGTCCTGTCGGCGGCCTCGGAGCTGTCGCGGCAATCCGAGCATCTCCGCGCCGAAGTCGCACGCTTCCTCGCCACCGTCCGCGCCGCTTGACCCATCCCTCTCGTCGCTCGGGTGCGCAACAGGGCGGCCCAGCTTCGAGGTTCGCCTCCGCCTCCTCGACGAGCGGAAGCGGACCGGCAGAGATCGACCCGTGCGCTCATCCGGGCCGTGATCGGCGGCCCCGAGGGCGGCTGTGTCAGGCTGGCAACGATGTATTAGTCGATTGTGTGCGATCTATATGCCGGGCGGCGCAGCGGCCGCCCCGAGGCCAACCGCGGAGCGGCTCGGACCACCATCTGTCGGAGCCGACCGCCACGCTCTGTTTTCCGGCCCAGATACGATCACCGAACTCCGCGCGCTCGACGGTAAGGGGCTGAACATCTGCGAAGCGCCGGAAGCTGGGCATGCAATGAGATAACAGCCCGAGTCTATGAGTTCGCCTTTTGCTCCCGCGCCAGAGAAGGGCGACAGATGAGGGCCGGGATGGCAGCGATGTTCGGATCACCTGATCGGTCATACCCCGCTCTCGTCACGTCACTGGTCGTTCTAGCTCTCGCGATCGCGTCGGGCGGGGCCATCCTGATCTCCGACATGTACGGCCAGGCGCTGCAGGATACCGAGCGCAACCTCGTCGGCCTCTCCACGATCCTCGCTGATCAGGCCGACCGTTCGCTCCAGGCCCTCGAGATCGTTCAGGAAGCCATCATCGAGGATATGGCCGGCGCAAAGGTAGCCACTCCTTCGCAGTACGCTGCAGCGGCAAGCCGACACGACTTACATGAGGCACTCAAAGCGCGCGTCGCCGCCTTGCCGCAGGTCAACGCGGTCACGATTATCGATCACACCGGCCAGCTCCTGAACTTCAGCCGCTTCTGGCCGATCCCGAACGTCAACATCGCAGATCGTGATTACTTCAAGGCGCTCGCTTCGGACCCGAAGCTGCAACGCTTCATCAGCCAGCCGGTCCAGAACCGCGGCGACGGTGCCTGGACGATCTACATCGCGCGGAAGGTCACGGCGCCCGACGGAACGTTCCTCGGCCTCGTGCTCGGCGCAATCGAGCTCGGCTATTTCGAACGACTGTACCGGCAGATCGCGCCGACCGACGACGCCGTGGTCTCGGTCTTCCGCCACGACGGGATGCTGCTCGTCCGTCACCCCTATCGGGAAAACGTGATCGGCAAGATCCTGCCGACCACGGGGGCCGCGCTGATCGCCCAGAAGAATCCTCTGGGCGGCGTGATGCGCAACGTGAGCCCCGTCGATGATCAAGAACGCATCATCGCGACGAAGGCGCTCGCCGGCTATCCGCTCATTCTCAGCATCAGCCGCACGACAGAAGCGTGCCTGGCCCCCTTCCGCCGGCAGGCGCTCGCGGTCGGTTCAGCAACAGCCCTCCTCCTGGTGTGCATCGCGGCGCTGTTTCGGCTCTTTCTTCGGGGGGCGAGCGCCGAGCGGCGGATCGCGAGCGCCGAAGAACGTGCCCGCAGCGAGCGCGACTTACGGGCCCATTACGAGCGGTTCGGCGTCGCCCTCGACAACATGGTCCAGGGACTATGCCTGTTCGACGCCGACGAGCGGCTCGTCATCTTGAATGAGCGCTTCGCCACGCTCTACGCGATCCCCGATCAACTTCGGCAACCCGGCACGAAAGCCAAGGATCTGCGCGGGTTCGTGCTGGCGCAGCACCGCGACGCGGGGGGGGCCTGGGACGAAGTGCTGACGCCACCATCGCCCCGGGCCCCTTCGGACACGGCGAGCGTCGTTCACATGACCGACGATCGGGACATCAGCGTCCTCCGCGTTCTCCTTCCGGACGGAGGCTGGATTTCGACGCATGAGGACATCACGGAGCGCCGGCGGAGCGAAGCGCGCCTGCGCTTCCTCGCGCGGCACGACGTTCTGACCCAATTGCCGAACCGCCTGCATTTCGAGGAGGTCGTCGAACGCGAGCTGGCAGCGCGAGCCGATCGAGCCGGGGAAGTGGTCCTTCTCTGCCTCGATCTCGACGGCTTCAAGCAGGTCAACGATCTCTTCGGTCATCCGGCCGGGGACCGCCTGCTGATCGAGGTCGCCGCGCGCCTGAAGGCATTGATCGGCGCGCGCGGCGCGGTCGCGCGCCTCGGCGGCGACGAATTCGCGGTGCTGGCGACAGATCTCGCCGCCGGGCAAGCTGCCGCGCGGGCCCAGGCTATCATCGATGCGATCTCAGCGCCCTACGCGGACGGCGAGCTGAGGTATTCCATCAGTTGCAGCGTCGGCATCGCCCTCTTCCCGCATGATGGCGACACCTACGACGCGGTGCTGTCCGCTTCCGATATGGCGCTCGTGCGCGCCAAGAAGGAAGGCAAGGGAACCTACCGCTTCTTCGAGGCGGATATGGACAAGGCGGCTTTCGAGCGGCAACGATTGGCTCTGGACCTGCGCGCGGCCATCGGGACGGGGCAGTTCGCGCTGCATTACCAGCCCCAGTTCAGGATCGCCGCCGATCGCGCCTGCGGCTTCGAGGCGCTCCTGCGATGGACCCATCCGACCCGCGGGCCGATTTCGCCGGCGCAGTTCATACCGCTGGCAGAGGAGACAGGGGCGATCCTCCCACTCGGCGAGTGGGTGCTCCGTGAGGCCTGCCGCGAGGCTGCGAGCTGGACGTTGCCCCTCGGCATCGCTGTCAATCTCTCGATCGCGCAGCTGCAGCAAGCTGGCCTGTGCGATGTCGTCGGTGCGGTGCTCGAGGAGACCGGACTGAAGGCCGACCGTCTCGAACTCGAGGTGACCGAGAGCCTCTTCCTGAAGGGGTCGGCACGCGCGCAGGAGATGCTGCGCGACCTGAAAGCGCTCGGCGTGCGCATCTCGATGGATGATTTCGGAACCGGATACTCATCACTGGCAACGTTGGAAGCTTTTCCGTTCGACAAGATCAAGATCGATCGGTCGTTCGTGTGGCAGATCGGCGTGACCAGCAAAGGCGGCGCGATCGTCCGGGCGATCCTGAGTCTCGGCGAGAGCTTGGACATTCCGGTCATCGCGGAGGGCGTCGAGACTGAGGGGCAGCTGGCCTTCTTGCGGCAACACGGTTGTGCAGAGATACAAGGCTATCTGCGCGGCAAACCGCAGCCGATCGCCTCTTACCGCGCGCTCGTCGGTCCCGATCGTGATCTCAAGGTCGCCTAGCGGCGACTTGTGTCCGCCCAACGAGCGGTTCTCGAATACTCCTCGACAGCGAAACCGCTATCGCCAGAGGAAGAAGCCCCGAAGCCCGTCCCGCTTCCCATCGATCCGAGCGACCGGCCTGAGGGAGCATGAGAGGCCCCAAGAACAGGACTTTCCCGCCGGCGCACGCTGATGTCGTCGAATGCGGTGAACAGCGACACTTTCGCGGCTGGCATCATGCCATTGCCCACGGGCGCCCATTGGCCGCGCGGAATCGGGATCGCACTCTGCCTTGTCAAGCGAGACCGATATCGAAGTCGAATAGCATATCATCAGCGATCGCATCCTGAACTGCGTGCAGGCCCGCTTGTTCTGGAGATGCGGACGCTCCCGAACCGTGTCCGGTCGTCGCGTCCTGACCGAGCCTTGCCGGTGCCGCCTCGGACCGTCGCGACGCAGCCGCCATGGTCGTGGCGGCGCGGGCATGTCCTGGCTCGATCCGAACCATCCGGATCACCGACGGTTGACCAGATGTCGTCATGACCGAGGTCCTGCCCGGGAGTTCAGATGGCTGACGCCGAGGAGCGGGCGCTCAGATTGCAGGTCGCCAATGCACGCCCCCAGGATTCGGGGCGCGGCATCGCCCGACTCGGCCATGCGGCGCTGACCCAGCTCGGCCTGCGCGAGGGCGACGTTGTCGAGATCGTCGGCAAGCGCCACACCGCGGCGATCGCGGTCGGTCCCTACGATGAGGACGAGGGCCTGAACCTCGTCCGCCTCGACGGGCTGCAGCGCGTCAACGCCGGCACCGCGAGCGGCGACCATGTCGAGATCCACCCCGCGGAGATCCGGCCGGCCGCCCGCGTCGTCGTCGCGCCGGCTCAGAAGAACATGCGCTTGCAGGGTTCGGGGGAGGCCCTGCGCCGCACGCTGTTCCGGCGGCCGCTGGTTTCGGGCGACGTCATCTCCACATCGACTCAGTCGCGCGCCGCGTCCGACCCGCGCGTTCCACCGGAGCTGCGCCCCTATCTCGAGGGGCCGTCCTACGGCCTGCAGGAGATCCGCCTCGTCGTCGTCGCCACACAGCCCCGCGGCATCGTCTACGTGGCGGAAGGGACACAGATCGAACTCCGGCCGCTCTTCGAGGAGCCGAAGGACGGGCGGCGCGCCGACGTCACCTACGACGATATCGGCGGCCTCGGCGACACCGTCGATCAGATCCGCGAGATGGTCGAGCTGCCCCTGCGCCACCCAGAGCTGTTCCAGCGTCTCGGCATCGATCCGCCGAAGGGCGTGCTGCTGCACGGACCGCCCGGCACCGGCAAGACCCGGCTGGCGCGGGCGGTGGCCAACGAGACCGAGGCCCGGTTCTTCCACATCGCCGGGCCCGAGATCATGGGCAGCCGGTACGGCGAGTCCGAGCAGCGCCTGCGCGAGGTCTTCCAGGAAGCCGCTCAGAGCGCGCCCTCGATCATCTTCATCGACGAGATCGACTCGATCGCCCCGAAGCGCGAGCAGGTGACCGGCGAGGTCGAGCGCCGCATCGTCGCGCAGCTCCTCACGCTGATGGACGGGCTGGAGCCGCGCCAGAACATCGTGGTGATCGGCGCGACGAACCGGCGCGACGCCATCGACGAGGCCCTGCGCCGGCCTGGCCGCTTCGACCGCGAGATCATCATCGGCGTGCCGGACCAGCCGGGCCGGCGCGAGATCCTGGGCATCCACACCCGCGGCATGCCGCTGGCGGAGGATGTCGACCTGGATGAGGTCGCGCGCACCACCTACGGGTTCGTCGGGGCCGATCTCGGCGCGCTGGTGCGCGAGGCCGCCATGGACGCGGTGCGCCGGATCCTCCCGGAGGTGAACCTGCGCGACGGTATCCCGGCGGAGATCCTAGAGGGCCTGAGCGTCCGGCGCGACGACTTCCTCTCGGCGATGAAACGGATTCAGCCGTCGGCGCTGCGCGAGATCATGATCCAGGTGCCGGACGTGACCTGGGACGATGTCGGGGGACTCGCCGAGGCCCAGATGCGCCTGCGCGAGGGCGTCGAGCTGCCGCTGCGGTCGCCGCAGGCCTTCCGCCGCATCGGCATCCGGCCGGCCAAGGGCTTCCTCCTGTTCGGGCCACCCGGCACCGGCAAGACGCTGCTCGCCAAGGCGGTGGCGCGCGAGTCGGACGCGAACTTCGTCGCGACGAAATCCTCCGACCTCCTGTCGAAATGGTACGGCGAATCCGAGCAGCAGGTCTCGCGCCTGTTCCAACGCGCCCGGCAGGTGGCGCCGACGGTGATCTTCATCGACGAGATCGACAGTCTCGCGCCAGCGCGGGGCGGGGGTCTCGGCGAGCCCGCCGTCACGGAGCGCGTCGTCAACACACTCCTGGCCGAGATGGACGGGCTGGAGGATTTGCAGGGGGTTGTCGTGATGGCGGCCACAAACCGCCCGAACCTGCTCGACCAAGCGCTGCTGCGTCCGGGACGGTTCGACGAACTCGTCTACGTGCCGGTTCCGGACATCGCCGGCCGTCGCCGGATCCTGGCCATTCACACGCGGGACATGCCGCTCGCGGAAGATGTCGATCTCGACGTGATTGCCGAGCGGACCGCCCGCTTCACCGGCGCGGATCTGGAAGATCTCACGCGCCGCGCCGGTCTGCTGGCGCTGCGCGAATCGCTGGAGGCGGCCCAGGTGCAGCGTGCACATTTCGAACAGGCTGCCCGTGAGACCCGGCCTTCGGTCACACCCGAGATGGAGCGGGAATACGAGGAGATGCTGCGCACCTTGAAGCAAGAGGGCCCGCAGCGCCAACCGATCGGCTTCCTATCCCCGCGCTGAGGCGGCCCACCAGGCGAAAGGGCGGGCGGCGCCCGAAACGGGATCACGTCAGGGATTTCTTCGAATCGGACGCCGCGTCCGCTGACCAAGGCTGGCCATGCGCGAGCGCCCGTTTCGGCCGAGCGGGCATCCCGGCGCCTACAGCATCGGCAGCCGACGCGGCCGCGGCCCGAGCGGGAACGCCGCGTCGAGCCGGGCGAGCTCGGCATCCGTCAGCGAGAGCGCGCTCGCGCCCGCGTTGTCGGCGGCATGCTCTGGGCTGGACGCCTTGGGGATCGCGAAGGTCGACGGCCTCCGCACGAGAAACCGGAGCGCGACCTGGCGTGCGGTCGCGCCGTGGTTGGCCGCGATACTCTCCAACAGGCGGCCGCCCGGCGTGCGGGGGCCGGGGAAGCTGCCATGACCGAAGGGGCTGTAGGCGACGACGGCGATGCCGTGCGCCTCGCACCAGGGCTGGACCGCGTGCTCGATCGCGCGCTCCTCCAGGTGGTAGAGCACTTGGTTGCAGGCGATGCGGCCCTCGCCGCCGGCTTCCCACGCGGCCTCGAGGTCGGGCACGTCGAAGTTGCTCACCCCCCAGGACAGGATCTTGCCCTGCTCGCGAAGCCGTTCGAAGGCGGCGAAGGTGTCCTCGAGCGGGTGCGGACCGGGCCAGTGCAGGAGGTAGCAGTCCAGCCTGTCGGTGCGCAGACGCGCGAGGGAGCGCTCGCACGCGGCCACCGTCCCGGCGCGCGAGGCGTTGCTGGGGACGACCTTGGAGACGAGGAACACCGCGTCGCGCCGTCCGGCGATCGCCTCGCCGACCACGATCTCGGCGTCGCCGTACATCTCGGCGGTGTCGACGTGGGTCATCCCGAGATCGAGGCCGCGGCGCAGGGCAGCGACCGCGGTGGGCCGGTGCGCGTCGTCGATGTACCAGGTTCCCTGCCCGATCAGCGCCACCTCGTGCGGCACGAGACCGAAGGGACGTCGTTCCATTTGCAACGGCTCCCTTGAACGACGTGTGCTCTGCAGCGCCGGTTCGGGCTGCAGGTCACACCCGGCCGCGGCGGGCCGCGATCGTCCCTGTGCGCGGGCGGACAGCCTGATCACTGCGGGCTCGAAGGCCGGGATCCCGATCCTTGTCGTGAAAGACAAACGTCGGCCGTAGCCCCTGGTTTGCTACGGAGTGTCCCTAAGGATGGTCTCTCGCGTTGACTCTATCCGCGGTCCAGCGGCGTTTGCTGTTTTACGCGAGAGTGCCCGCCGAGAGAGCGATCCGATGGACCAGCCGACGCCCAGGGAACCCGGCAGGATCGCGCGATCCGGCGTCGGACGGCCGGGCTACGTCACGGTAAAGGGCGCCCGGGAGCACAACCTGCGCGACGTCGACGTGGAACTGCCGCGCGACGCCCTCGTCGTGTTCACGGGGGTCTCCGGCTCCGGCAAGTCCTCGCTCGCCTTCGGTACGCTCTATGCGGAAGCCCAGCGGCGCTACTTCGAGTCGGTCGCCCCCTACGCGCGGCGGATGATCGACCAAGTCGGCGTGCCCGACGTCGATTCCATCGAGGGCCTCCCCCCGGCGGTCGCCCTGCAGCAGCAGCGCGGCACGCCCAGCGCCCGCTCCTCGGTCGGCAGCGTCACCACCCTGTCGAGCCTCGTGCGGATGATGTACTCGCGCGCCGGCACCTACCCGCCGGGCCAACCGATGCTCTACGCGGAGGACTTCTCGCCCAACACGCCCCAGGGCGCCTGCCCGTCCTGCGGCGGGCTCGGGCGGATCTACCGGGCCACGGAAGCCTCCATGGTGCCCGACCCGTCGCTGACGATCCGCGAGCGCGCCGTCGCGGCCTGGCCGCAGGCCTGGGGCGGCCAGAACCTGCGGGACATCCTGGTGAGCCGGGGTGTCGATGTCGACACGCCGTGGAAGGACCTGCCGCGGGCGCTCCGGGACTGGATCCTGTTCACGGACGACCAGCCGCAGGAGCCGGTCTATGCCGGGCTCTCCCCAGAGCAAACGCGCCTCGCCCGCCAGCGCCGCCTGGAGCCGAGCTACATGGGCACGTTCACGAGCGCCCGCCGCCACGTGCTCGGGACCTTCACCAAGTCGCAGAGCGCGCTCATGCGCCGACGGGCGGCGCGCTACCTCGTCAGCGAGGACTGCCCCGCCTGCCACGGCAAGCGCCTGAAGCCCGAAGCGCTCTCGGTCACCTTCGCGGGCTTCGATATCGGCGACCTGTCGCGCATGCCGCTCTCCGCGCTCGCCGCGGTGATGCGGCCGGTCGCCGAGGACCGGCTGCCCGATGACGACGCCGACGCCAGCGCCGGGTCCGGGACGCTCGATCGCGAAGTGGGCCGGCGCGATCGGGCCCGGCGGGCCGCCTCCGGAGCGTCGGCCCATGCCGGCGCGCCGGACGTGCGCGCGACCCCGAACCTCTCGATCGAGAAGCGGCTCGCCGCCCAGCGCCTCGCCGCCGATCTCATCGACCGGATCGGGACGCTCACGGAGCTGGGCCTCGGCTACCTGTCGCTCGACCGGGTCACCACGACCCTGTCGTCGGGCGAGTTGCAGCGCCTGCGCCTCGCCACCCAGCTGCGCTCGCAGCTCTTCGGCGTGGCCTACGTGCTCGATGAGCCGACGGCCGGCCTGCACCCCGCCGACGGTGACGCCATGCACGACGCGCTTGCCGGGCTGCTCGCCTCGGGCAACTCGCTGTTCGTCGTCGAGCACGATATCGGCACGATGCGCCGCGCCGACTGGCTGGTCGATGTCGGTCCGGCGGCGGGCGAGCACGGGGGCACCGTGCTCTACAGCGGCCCGCCGGAGGGCCTGCGCGCCGTGGAGGCGTCGCGCACGCGCCTTCACCTGTTCGGGCTCGCCGAGCCGCCGCTGCGACCGCAGCGCGAGCCCGCGGGATGGCTGCGCCTGGAGGGGATCGTCCGCAACAACCTGCGCGACGTCTCGGTCGCGTTCCCGCTGGGATGCCTCACCGCCGTCACGGGCATCTCGGGCTCCGGCAAGTCGAGCCTCGTCAGCCAGGCCTTGCTGGATCTCGTCGGCGACCGCCTCGGCCGGCCCGTCGACACCGACGACGAGCCGGACGATCCCCTCGACGCGGCGCCGGGCCCGACGGAGGGGCGCATCGCCGGCGGCCTGGAGGGAATCCGCCGCTTGGTCCAGGTCGATCAGAAACCGATCGGGCGCACGCCCCGCTCGAACCTCGCGACCTATACTGGCCTGTTCGACGGCGTCCGCAAACTGTTCGCCGCCGCGCCCGAGGCCCGCCGGCGCCGCTACGATGCCGGCCGCTTCTCCTTCAACGTCGCGAAGGGCCGCTGCCCGGCCTGCGAGGGCGAGGGTTTCGTCAGCGTCGAACTCCTGTTCATGCCGAGCGTCTACGCCCCCTGCCCGACCTGCCACGGGTCCCGCTACGCGCCGGAGACGCTGGCGGTCACCTGGAACGGGCTGACCATCGCGGACGTGCTCGGGCTGACCGTCGATCGGGCCTGCGAAGCCTTCGCGGACGAGCCCGCCGTACTGCGGCCGCTCACCGTGCTGCGGGATCTCGGCCTCGGCTACCTGCGCCTGGGCCAGCCGGCGACCGAACTCTCCGGCGGGGAGGCCCAGCGGATCAAGCTCGCGACCGAATTGCAGAGGGGGCAGCGCGGGGGCACGCTCTACGTCCTCGACGAGCCGACGACCGGGTTGCACCCGACCGATGTCGACCGCCTCATGCTCCAGCTCAACGGCCTGGTCGATGCGGGCAACACGGTCGTCATGGTCGAACACGACATGCGCGTCGTCGCGGCGGCCGATCACGTCATCGACGTGGGGCCCGGCGCCGGAAACCTCGGTGGCACGATCGTGGCGGCCGGCCGCCCCGAGGTGGTGGCCCGGGCGCGGGCGAGCCGCACGGCACCGTACCTGCGGGAGGAGCTTGAGGCCGACGCCAACGGGGGCTGGCAGCCCCGAGATCCGTGATGGCCCCGCCGACCCGGTTTCTGGGCTCGGCCGGCACCGGACGCGGGTGACGGCATCCAGGACGACTGACCCAGACCAGCCCCGGAGAATGACCATGAAGATCCTGATGGTGCTGACCTCCCACGACCGGCTCGGCGATACCGGCCGCAGGACCGGCTTCTGGCTCGAGGAGCTCGCCGCGCCCTACTACGTGTTCAAGGATGCCGGTGCGGAGGTGGTCCTCGTCTCGCCGAAGGGCGGGCGTCCGCCGCTCGATCCGAAGAGCAGCGAGCCGGGTTCTCAGACCGACCTGACCCGGCGCTTCGAGGCGGACGGCGAGGCCAACGCTGCCCTGTCAAGCACGGGCCGGCTCGACGGCGTCACCCACGCGGGCTTCGACGCGGTGTTCTATCCCGGCGGCCATGGCCCCCTCTGGGATCTCGCCGAGGACCCGGCCTCGATCCGGCTGATCGAGACGACGCTCCGGGCCGGCAAGCCGGTCACCCTCGTCTGCCACGCCCCCGGCGTGCTGCGTCATGCCAAGACGCCCGACGGCCAGCCGCTCGTCGCCGGCAAGGCGGTGACCGGCTTCACCAACACCGAAGAGGAGGCCGTGGGCCTGACCGCGGTGGTTCCCTTCCTCGTCGAGGACGAGCTCAAGCGGAAGGGTGGCCTGTTCTCCAAGGCCGGCGACTGGCAGCCCTACGTGGTCGGGGACGGGCTGCTGATCACCGGCCAGAACCCGGCCTCGTCCGGACCGGCGGCCGAGCGCCTCAAAGCGACGCTCGACGATCGATGACCGGAGGGGGCGCATACCGGCCGGTTTGGGCTTCGGATCCCCGCGACGCCGGCGCCGCGGGGCTGACCCGCGCCTCTGGTCGCACGGCCGGCGATCCGGCAGACTCGGCCACCGTGACGGGGCCCGCCGCTCCGGCGGCCGCTTGATGACGCGCCCCCCGGCGGGCCGGCACGAAAGTGGCAGGTGGGGACCGGCGGGCCCGTCCCGGGGCCCCGCCCGGGGAGGCGTAGCGATGGACCGCGTGTCCGCCATCAAGGCAGCCGTGCGCGCGCAGCACGGCCGGGTCGAGGCCCTGTTCGCGGAGCTGGCCCGGTGCGGCCGGACGGAGCCGGGCTTCACCCGCCCCTCCTACAGCCCGGAGGAGACCGCGGCGCACGCGGTGGTCGCGCGCTGCGCTGCGGATCTGGGCCTCGCGATCGGCCGGGACGCCGCCGCCAACACCGCGATGACGCTGCCGGGGCGGGACCGGACCCTGCCGCCGATCCTGATCGGCTCCCACCTCGACACCGTGGCCCAGGGCGGCAACTTCGACGGCGCCGCCGGCGTGGTGGCCGGGCTCGCCGCCGTCGCGGCGATCCGCGCGCTCGGCCTGGAGCCGGAGCGGGACATCATCGTCCTGGGCATCCGCGCCGAGGAGAGCGTCTGGTTCCAGGTCTCCTACATCGGCAGCCGCGCGGCGCTCGGAGCCCTGCCGGACGGGGCGCTCGACGCGGCCCGGATCGACACCGGCCTCAGCCTCGCCGCCCACATCGCCCGGGAGGGCGGCGACCCGGACGCGCTCGCCCGCGGCCCGGCCGCCCGCGCCGCCGCCGCGATCCACGCCTTCCTCGAGGTGCATATCGAGCAGGCGCCGAGCCTCGAGGAGGCCGGGATCTCGGTCGGCTTGTGCACCGGGATCCCCGGCAACGTCCGCTATCCTGACGTCCGCATCGCCGGCCGCTACGACCATGTCGGGACGCCGCGCCGCTTCCGGCGCGACGCGGCCATGGCGGGGGCCGAGATCGCTCTGGCGCTGGACCGGGTCTGGGCGGAGCGCGAGGCGGCCGGCTGCCCGATGGCCGTCACCTTCGGCCGGTTCCACACCGACGCCGCTGCGCACGGCCTGACGACCGTACCGGGTGAGTTCCGGTTCAGCCTCGACATGCGGGCCTACACCGCCGGGGTGCTGGCCGCGCTGGAGGCGGCGTTCCTGGCGGCGGTGGCGGAGGTGTCGGCGCGCCGCGGCGTGACGGTGACGCTTGGCCCGCGCGCCGAGGCGGGCGTCGGGACTGTCGCGCCCCGGATCCGCGACGGGTTCGCGGCGGCCGCGGACGCGCTCGGCATCGCGACGCGGCCCCTCGGCAGCCCGGCCTCCCACGACGCCGCCGCCTTCGCCAAGGCCGGCGTGCCGATGGCGATGCTGTTCGTGCGCAACGCCAACGGCAGTCACAATCCCGACGAGGCCATGGCGATAGACGACCTGCTCGACGCCGTGGCGATCCTCACCGCGTGGCTGGTGGCGGAGACGTGCGGCGGGCGAGGGGCGTCCCGTCAGGCGGCGAAGCGCGCGAGGCGACCGACGGGTTCGCCCAGCACCGCGTCGTCGCGCATGACGGGGGTCCCGCGCACGATCGTGGCGACGGGCCAGCCGGTGACTTCGAGGCCCGCGAAGGGCGTCCAGCCGCAGGGCGAGGCGATCCACGATTCCTCGATCCTGCGGTGGGCCTTCAGGTCCACCAGGGTGAAGTCCGCGTCGTAGCCGGCGGCGATGCGGCCCTTGCCCAAGAGCCCGTAGACGCGGGCCGGCCCGGCCGCCATCAGGTCGACGAGGCGGGCGAGGGACAATCGCCCCGCCGCCACGTGATCGAGCATCACCGGCACCAGGGTCTGGACCCCGGTGAGGCCGGCCGGGCAGTCCGGCCAGGGCTGCGCCTTGGCCGCCCGCGCGTGGGGCGCGTGGTCGCTGCCGACCGTGTCGACGGTGCCGTCGCGCAGGGCCGCCCAGGCGGCCGCCCGATGGCGCGCGTCGCGGATCGGCGGGTTCATCACGCCGAACCCGCCCAGCGTGTCGTAGCATTCCGGCGCCACCTGGGTCAGGTGGTTGACCAAGACCTCGACGGTGGCGACGTCGCGGAAGTCGCGCAGGTAGGCGAGTTCCTCCGCGGTCGAGACGTGGAGGATGTGGGTCGCCCGGCCGGTCCTGCGCGCGAGGGCCATGAGGCGCCGCGTGCCCAGGAAGGCGCATTCCGGGTCGCGCCACGCCATGTGAGTCCGGTAGGGCTGCCCCCGGCTGAACAGCGCCTTGCGCGCCTGGAGCCGGTACTCGTCCTCGCTGTGGAAGGCCATGCGCCGGTGGCCGGCGCGCATCGCCCGCTCGAGGTGCGCGTCGTCCTCGATCATCAGCGCCGCCGTGGAACTGCCGGCGAAGACCTTGACGGCGCAGACCCCGGCCTCGCGTTCCAGGGCCGCGAGCGCGTCGATGTTGGTCTTCGTCCCGGCCACGTAGAGGCCGATGTCGCACCAGCTGCGGCCCGCGACGTAGTCGCGCTTCCAGGCGACGCGCCCGGCGTCGGCGACCGGCGGGACCGTGTTGGGCATGTCGAACAGCGTGGCGATCCCGCCGAGGATTGCGGCCCGCGTGCCGGTCTCGATCGTCTCCACCGCCGGGTCGCCGGGATCGCGCAGGTGGACGTGGCTGTCGATCAGGCCGGGCAGGACGTGCAGGCCCGCGGCGTCGATCACCGCCTCCGCGGTCGCACCGGCCGGGACCCCGAGGGCCGCGATGCGCCCGTCGCGGACCCCGACATCCATCGTGTCGGAGCCCCAGGGTGTCACGCAGGTGCCGCCGCGGATCAGGAGGTCGTAATGCATGCCCGGTTCCTTCTCACGGGGCCGTCCGAAGCAGCACGGCCCCGAGGGCCGCGGCGGCCGCCTGCTGGCAGGGCTCGATGACGGGACACCCGATCGCGCTCGCCACGGCGGCCCGGTGGCGCGCCATGCCGGCGCAGCCGAGCACGACCACGTCGGCGCCGTCGCGCTCGACCAGGGTCCGACCGGCCGCGATCAGGCGCGAACCCATCGCGGCGTCCGCCGTCTCGGAGGCCCGCGCCTCCACGGGTCGGCTTCCGGCATAGCGATCCCCAACGCCCATCTGGCGCACCATGCGGCGCTGGCGCCGGACGCTGCCCTCCGACAGGGCCACGATGCCGAAGCGCTCCCCGAGCGTCAGGGCCCGCAGGATCCCCCACTCGGCGATGCCCATCACCGGGCGTCCGCGGGCCGCCTCTCGGACCGCGTGCAGGCCCGGATCGCTGAAGCAGGCGATGACGAAGGCGTCGGACGGATCGTCCGCCACGCGCCGCACGAGCGGCAACACCACCGAATCCGCGTCCTGCTGGGTCGCGATGCTCTCCGGGCCCTCCGGCAGGTCGGTCACCGCGAGAACGGGGCCGCCCGGCAGGCGCAGCGGTGCCAGCGCGGCGTCGATGGCGTCCGTCACCGCCCGGGACGCGTTCGGATTGATGACGAGGATGCGCGGGGGCGCGGTGGTGTCGCGAGGCTGCACGGCGCCCTCTCTCTGAACGCGGTTCGATCCGGACCGACCTCGATGCCGCGACATCGACCGCTCTGTCGTGACCGCGGAGGGGTCCAAGCGAAACCCGGGCCGCACGGCCGCCGGTCCGAGTGCGAGGCACCGATCTTGCCCGCCCGCCGACGCAAGCGAGAGGTTATCGATGCACGACGAAGCTCCGGACGCCACCGCCGCCGTCACCCTGGTCAAGGGAGCCCGGTGGGTCGTCGCCTGGGATCCGGACAGCGGCGGTCACGTCTACCGCACCGACGCGGACGTCGCCTTCGCGGACGGGGCCCTCGTCCATGTCGGGCCGGGCTACGCGGGTCCCGAGCCGGCCCGGACCATCGACGCCTCCGGCTGCATGGTCATGCCCGGGCTCGTCGACATCCACACGCACCTGTTCTCGGAACCGATGAACAAGGGCATGTGGGACGAGGTCGGCAGCCAGCGGCTCTACAACACCTCGCTCTACGAGTACCTGCCGATCCTACGGCCCGACGCGGAGGGTACCCGCGCCGCCTACGGGGTGGCGCTCGCCGAGCTGGCGCTCTCGGGCGTCACCACCGTCTGCGATCTCGCCCTGCCGAGCGAGGGCTGGCTCGACCTCCTCGGCGCCTCGGGCCTGCGGGTCTGCATCGCCCCGATGTTCCGGTCGGGGCGCTGGCTGACCCGGAACGGCCACAGCGTCGAGTACGAGTGGGACGCGGCGGCGGGCCAGCGCGGCCTGGAGCAGGCGCTCGCCGAGATCGAGGCCGCGCGAAGGCACCCGAGCGGGCGCCTGTTCGGCATGCTCTGCCCGGCGCAGGTCGATACCTGCACGGCGGAGCTGCTGCGGGACGCTTACGCCGAGGCGGTGCGGCGCGACCTGCGCTTCCACACGCACGCGGCGCAATCGCTGTCGGAGTTCCACGAGATCACCCGCCGCAGCGGGATGACGCCGATCGAGTGGCTCGACGACCTCGGCGTGCTCACCGAGCGGACCATCGTGGGTCACGGGATCTTCCTGGACGACCACCCCTGGACCCACTGGCACAGCCCGGGCTCGGACATGCGCCGCTTGGCCGAGCGCGGCGCCACGGTCGCCCACTGCCCGACGGTCTTCGCCCGCCGCGGCATCGCGCTCCACCATTTCGGGCGCTACCTCCAGGCGGGCGTCAACATGGGCATCGGCACCGACGTCTACCCGCACAACATGCTCGACGAGATGCGCCTGGTCTCGTACCTCGCCCGGGTCGTCGCCGAGAATCCCCGCGACACCCGCGCGGCGGACGTGTTCCACGCCGCCACGGTGGGGGGCGCCAAGGCGCTCGGGCGCGGCGATATCGGCCGTCTCGCGCCGGGCTGCAAGGCCGACTTCGTCCTCGTCGACTGCGCGCATCCCGCCATGCGGCCGTGCCGCGATCCCGTGCAGTCGCTGATCTACTCGGCCGGCGACCGCGCGGTCCGGCAGGTCTTCGTCGGCGGCCGCGAGATCGTGCGCGACGGCCGCGCCCTGACGATCGACTATGCGGCGGCCGCGGCGGCGCTGGAGGAGGCGCAGGGCCGCGCGCTGGCGCAGATCCGGCAGCTCGACTGGGCCGGGCGCGGCCCCGACGCCATCGCGCCTCCGACCTTCCCGGGGCTGTGAGGCCCCGCGCTCCTCAGGCGGGCCGGACGTTCCAGAAGGTCGGGAACCCGTCGAGGATGCCGGTGAGCCGGGAGCGGTAGGCGGTCGGCTGCAGGTACTGCCCGAGGGGATAGTAGGGCACGTCCTGCATCGCCTGGAGCTGGATGTCCCGGCAGAGCGCGGCGCGCGCCGCCTCGTCCGGGGCTGTGAGCCAGGCGTCGCGCAGGGACTCGATCCGCGGGGTCGTGGCCCAGCCGGCGTAGCCGGTCTCGCCGGTGCCGCGCAGGGCGATGTAGCCCGCGGGGTTGAGCCAATCCATGCCGGACCAGTTGGTAACGAAGGCGCTCCAGCCGCCCTCGGAGACCGGCCCCTTGCGGTTGCGCCGCTGCAGCATCGCGTTGAACTCGACCGCGTAGACCTCGACCGTCATGCCGACGCGCTGGAGCAGGTCGGCCGCGACCTGACCGAGCGCCAGAAGGGGCGCCGAGTTCGACGGCACCATCAGCAGCACGGTCTCGCCATTGTAGCCGGCGGCCTTGAGGTCGGCGCGCACCCGCGCCGGATCGCGCGGATCCGTGAGCGGCTGCAATCCGTCCGTCGAGGCCATCGGCGTGCCCGGGCAGAAGAAGCCGAGAGGCACGTGGAACAGGCCGGGATCCTCGGCGCCGACGACCCCCTGCATGCAGGCGGTCTGGTCGATCCCGCCCCAGAGCGCCCGCCGGATCGCCGGGTTGTTGAAGGGCGGCTGCAGGTGGTTGACCCGCAGCATGGTCACGAAGCCGGTCGGGTCGAGGACGCGGGTGCTCACGCCTTTGGCGGCGTGCAGGAGCCCGAGCTGGTCGTGCGAGGCGTATTCCTGCCAGTCCGCCTCGCCGGCGATCAGCGCCGAGGTCGCCGTGGAGGTGTCGCCGATCACGCGCCACTCGACCCGGTCGAAGTGGACGACCTTCGGACCCGAGGTCCAGGTGAGCGGGCCGTCCCGGCGCGGCACGTAGCCCTCGAAGCGGGTGTAGACGACGCGGTCGCCGGGCACCCGCTCGTCCGCCTTGAAGCGGAACGGGCCCGAGCCGATGAGCTCCGGCACCTGCTGGAACGGGTCGGTGGCGGCGAGGCGCTCCGGCATCATGGCGCAGACCGGGACGGACGCCTTGCCCAGCGCGATCGGCAGCAGCGGGAACGGGTGCTTGAGGCGGAACCGGATCGTCCGGTCGTCGGGCGCGGAGAGCTCGTCGGTCGCCTCCATGAGGGAGCCGCCGAACGGGTCGCGCTTCGCCCAGCGCCGCAGGGAGGCGACGCAGTCGCGGGCCAGCACCGGCGTCCCGTCGTGGAAGCGCAGGCCCTCGCGCAGGGTCAGGTCCCAGCGGCGCCCGTCCGCCTCGACGCGGTGGCCCTCGACCATCTGCGGCGTGGCGCGATAGGCCGCGTCCATGCCGTAGAGCGTGTCGAAGACCATGTAGCCGTGGTTGCGGGTGATGTACGCGAAGGTCGTCACCGGATCGAGGGTGACGAGATCCTGCTGCGGGATGAAGCGCAGGGTCCTGGCAGCCTCCGCACGGACGAGGGCCGGCGCCGCGACGGCGCCGGCGACGAGGGCGCCGGCTCCCTGCAACAGCGTGCGTCGCTTCATCCGAAACCTCCCGCTCTGCTCCGGCACCGCGCCTCGCGCGCCTGCGGCCCGAGGCCCCGCGGGGCGCCCGGCCCGGCATCGCTTGCAGGAACGGGGCCGGCTTCCGCTCGGGGGGGACCGGCCGGCCCTCGACCGGGGGCGCGAGGCGGCGGCCCGTCAGTCCGACCTCCGTTCGTGAAAGCAGCGCCTCACCGCAGCGACAGGGTGCGGGGCAGGTCGGACAGGGGCTCGGCCCCGCTGGCGGTGACGATGACGGTCTCGGACGCGCCGACCGTCCAGGCGCCGTAGCGGCGCAGGGTGGCCGGCAGGTGGAAGACCATCCCGGGCTCGATCGGCCGGTCCTCACCGGTGAAGAGCGAGAGCAGACCGCCCTCCCCCCAGTCCGGGGCGAAGGCGACGCCCATCGAGTAGCCGATGCGCTTGCGGAAGGCCGGGCCGTAGCCCGCCGCGTCGATGACGGCCTGCGCCGCTTCGTGGGGAGCCGAGCAGGGATGGCCGGGGCGAATCGCGTCGAGTGCCGCGTCGAGGGCGCGCAGGGCGCAGTCCATCATCCGCGACGCCTCGTCCGGCGGCGGGCCGATCCAGACGCTGCGCATCAGCGCCGCGTGGTAGCGGGCGTGGCTGCCGGCGAGTTCGAGGAAGACCGCGTCGCCCGGCTCCAGCCGTCGCCGCCGCCACGTCATGTGCGGCAGCCCGCTGCGCGGGCCCGACGCGACCAGGGGCTCCATCGCCATGGCCTCGGACCCGGCGGCCGTCGCGGCCGCCAGCATGGCGGCGGCGACGGCGTTCTCGTCGGTGCCCGCCGCGCAGGCATCGAGCCCCGCGGCGAGCCCGGCCTGCGCGTACCGGGCGGCGGCCCGGATCGCCTCCAGCTCGGCCGCCGACTTCACCGCCCGCAAGGGGGCCAGGAGGCCGGAGCCGTCGGGCAGCGGGCCGCGGCCGAGGGCAGCGTCGATCCGTCCCGCGAGCGCCGGCGAGACGAACCAGCCGTCCCGCTCCAGGGCCGGCCGGGCGAGCCCGCGCCGGCGCACGAGGGCCGCCAGGGCCTCGACCGGGTCGGCGCCGTCCGGATAGGCCTGGATGTCGTCGAGCCACGTGTTGGCGGCCGCACCCGGCAGTTCGAGCTGCCGGACGAGGAGCGCCGGGTCGCCCTCCACCGGCACGAGGAGGGCCTGGAAGGCGAAGTAGCCCGCGGTCTGGCGGCCGGTCAGCCAGTAGATCGTCTCCGGGCCGGTCACCACCAGGGCGTCGTGGCCGGCCGCCGCGATGGCGGCCCGGGCCGCCCCCTGCCGGGCGGCGAACTCCGCCTCCGGGAAGGCCGCCTCGCGGCCGCGCAGGTCCGTGAACTCGTGCATCGCGCCGCCCTCGTCTCAGACTGCGCTCAGACTTCGCTCAGGCGTCGGATGATGCCCTGCTTGAAGTTCTCGAGATGGGCCGCGATGGCGTCCGCCGCCGCCGCCGCGTCCTTGGCCCGCAGGGCGGCGACCACCGCGAGGTGTTCGCGATGGACCGCCTCGAACCGCTCGGGCATCCGGCTCAGGTTGAACATCTGCGTCTTGAGCCGCAGGTCCTTGATCGTCTTGGCGAGGATCGCGTTGTGGCTGTGATCCGCGATCAGGTCGTGGAAGCGCCGGTCGACCTCCCAATTGCCCGGCGCGTCCGGATCGCCCGCCGCCAGAAGCGACTCCATCTGCCGCTGCAGGTCCGCCAGCACCGCGTCGGCGATCCGGCCGGTGGCCAGCGTGACGCTCTCCCGTTCCAGCAGGCGGCGGACATGCAGGATCTCGATCAGCTCGCGCAGGGAGAACTCCTTGACCACGAGCATCCCGCCGGGCTGCCGCTCGATCAGCCCCTCGGTCTCCAGGCGCGACATCGCCTCGCGGGTCGGGGTCCGCGAGATGTCGAGCATCTCGGCCAGGCGGCGCTCGTGCAGCACGGTGCCGGCCGGAAGGTCGCGGCGGACCAGCATGTCGAGCAGACGGTCGTAGGCCATCTGACCGAGACTCTGCTCGCGCCGGGCACTGAGCGCCGTCGTGTAGGACGATGCGTCGAGGGTCTTCATCGCGTCCTCCCGGGGCGGCCGACCGGGCCGCCCCCTGTTTTCTTTTTCTCTGGCGTCCGGCGCGCCCGCCTACATGGCGGGCGTGCGGATCGGCTCCTTCGGGGCCGGGTCATAGCCGATCAGCGGCGTGACGAGCTTGGCGTAGGTACCGTCGGCGACCATCTCGGCCAGGGCCTTGTTGACGGCGGCGTGCAGGTTCGGCTTGCCCTTCTTGATGGCGAAGCCCTTCTGGACCGTGCTGAGCGGGGTCTCGATCATCACCAGCGGCAGCTTGCGCGCCTTGATCGCGTAGTTGCCGGCCACCGCGTCGTTGATCACCGCGTCGATGTTGCCGCCGACGAGGTCCTGCATGGCGTCCGCTGCGGTCTTGTAGCTCTTCAGGGTGGCACCGTGCTCCTCGGCGAGCTTGCCGAAGGTCGAGGCCGAGAGGGCGCCGACGTTGCGGCCCTTGAGATCGTCCGGCCCCTTGATGCCGGTATCCTTGCGGGTGACGATCCGCGCGCCGGATTCGAGCCATCCGTCCGCGAAGGCGACCTGCTTCTGGCGGGCGGGGGTGATGTCCATCGACTCGCTGGTGATGTCGTACTGATCGGCCATCAGGCCCACCAGCAGAGCGTCGAACTTGATGTTGACCGGGCTGTACTCGAGTCCCAGCCGGCGGCAGACCTCGCGCATGACCCGGACCTCCAGGCCGTCGAGCTCGCCGCTCGGCGTGCGCATGCTGAACGGCGCGAAGGTGCTGTCGGTGGCCACGATCAGCTTGCCGGGCTCGATCAGCTCGAGCTTGCCCTCGGCGGCGCGGGCCGGTGGAGCGGCGAGGAGGCCGGTGCCGAGGCTGGCGCAGAGGGCGGCGAGGGCGAGGACGTGGCGGCGGTTCATGGCGGTCTCCGGTCTCGGGACGGGGCGGGAGGGGTCGGCCGCGGCCCGTCCCGCGGCGGGTGAGGCTCAGGACAGGCGGGCGTAGCGCCGCTCGAAATAGGCCGAGAGCTGCGACAGGATCGACGTGAGGCCGAGGTAGATCAGCGCCGCCGCGATGTAGAAATCGAACGGCCGGAAGGTCGTGGCGATCATGAGCTGCGCGTAGAGCGTCAGCTCGACCACCGTGATCGTCGACAGGAGCGAGGTGTTCTTGACCGCCGAGATCGCCTCGTTGGTCAGGGACGGCAGGATCATGCGGAAGACCTGCGGCAGGACGATCCGGACCATCATGATCCGCGGGTTCATGCCCAGCGCGAGCGCCGACTCGACCTGACCCCGGGGGATCGCCGCGAGGCCGGCCCGGATGGTCTCGGCCACGTAGGCGCCGCTGCTGACGCCCAGCGCGATGATGCCGGCGGTCACGGGCGAGAGCTTCACCCCGATCTGCGGCATGCCGAAATACACGATGAAGACCTGGATCAGGGTCGGCGTGCCGCGGATGAACCAGACGTAGAAGCTCGCCAGCGCCCTGAACGGCGCGAAGGACGAGCGCTTGCCCAGCGCCCCGAGCAGGCCGCAGACCCAGCTCACCAGGATGCTCGCCACCGTGACGCCGAGCACCACCAGGGTCGCCGAGAGGAAGCCGGGGCCGTAGGTGACGACCTCGTCCGAGAGGGTGAGCCACAACTCCTGCAACGCCGTGCCAGTCATCGCCGTCCGATCTCCTTGGGGATGGGCCGGCGGCTCACGCCGTCTGTCCGGGCGCGGCGGGCTGATGCAGCACCCGCCGGAGGAACTGGCGCAGCCGCTCGCTCCGGGGCGCGCCGATGATGTCGTCCGGCGGCCCGTCCTCGGCGATCACGCCGCCGTCGAAGAACAGGGTGCGGGTGCCGACGTCCCGGGCGAACGCCATCTCGTGGGTGACGAGCAGCATCGTCATCCCGTCCGCCGCGAGGGAGCCCATCAGCGCCAGCACCTCGCCCACCAGCTCCGGGTCGAGGGCCGAGGTCACCTCGTCGAACAGCATCACCTTGGGCGCCATCGCCAGGGCGCGCACGATCGCCACGCGCTGCTGCTGCCCGCCGGAGAGCTTCGACGGGTAGGCGTGCCGCTTCTCGTAGAGGCCGATGCGCTGGAGCAGCGCCTCGGCCTCCGCGACCGCCTGCCGCCGCGGCAGCCGGCGCACCCGGATCGGCGCCTCGATGACGTTCTCCAGCACGGTCATGTGCGGCCAGAGATTGTAGCTCTGGAAGACCATGCCGATCCGCGCGCGCAGCTCGCAGAGCTGCTGCGGCGTCGGCTGGCGGCGGGCGCCCTGCTCGTAGTCGAAGGCGAAGCGCTCGAAATCCATGAAGCCGGAGGTCGGCGTCTCCATGAGGTTCAGGCAGCGCAGGAACGTGCTCTTGCCCGAGCCGCTCGCGCCGATGATCGAGACGACCTCGCCCTCGTGGATGTCGAGGGAGATGCCTTTCAGGACCTCGTTGGCGCCGTAGCTCTTGTGCAGCTTCCTGATCTTCAGGAGCGGAGGCGCGGCCGTCTCGATCTGAGTCATCGTCGAACCCGATGTGATGCGATTCCGTCGCGGATCTCTGCTTCGATCCACGCCAGATCGGCGCCTGTTTTTCAATATTTTGCTTGTCAAAGCCGTCGTATGGGAGCTTTTATTTCGCAATCTGACCCGTTTTACGTTGCCAAGTCCGCTTCGATGTCTTAGCAGAGCCGGTATACCGCCGGCATTCAAGCGGTATTTTTGAGCATGGCTGCCTTCGACATGGTCATCGAGCCCCTGGATCCCGGTCTTCCCTTCGCGATCGCGCAGGACCCGTGCCTCATAGTTCAGCCGACGGTCCGGCTCGGGCCGGCGCATCGGCGGGCTGCGGCCTTGGAATCCCGGGCCGCCACCGGCCGCGGTCCCGCGATCCGCGCCGAACCGGATGGCGGCGATCGGCGACGGTCGGAGGCCGCGCGCACGGGGCAGCCGGCATGACCGGCCTCGCGATCGACCCGGATTTCTGCGCGGGCCTGTTCGCCGAGCTCCTGGCTTTCAGCCAGGACGCGCCGGGCGTGACGCGGGCGGCCTACGGCGCCGGCGAGGAGCGCGCCCACGCTCTGATGCGGGCCACCGGACTGGCGCTCGGACTCACCGCCGAGACCGACGCGGCCGGCAACCTGTTCCTTACGATGGCGGGGCGCGAGCCGGCGCTGGCGCCCTGGATGGTGGGCTCGCACGTCGACACGGTGCCCCACGGGGGCAATTTCGACGGGGCGGCGGGCGTGATCGGCGGCCTCGCGGCCGTGGAGGCCCTGCGCCGAGCGGGCGTCGTGCCGGCGCGGCCCGTGACGGTGGCGGTGTTCCGGGCCGAGGAGAGCGTGTGGTTCCCGGCCTCCTATGTCGGCAGCCGGGCCGCCTTCGGCCTGCTGCCGCCGGAGGTGCTCGACCTGCCCCGCGCCGATACCGGCCGGAGCCTGCGCGACCACATGGCCGATCTCGGCTTGCGGCCGGAGGCGGTGGCGCGGGGCGAGCGGCTCCTCGACCCGGCGCGGATCCACGGCTTCGTGGAGATGCATATCGAGCAGGGGCCGGCGCTGGAGGCGGCCGGGATCCCGGTGGGCTTCGTCACGGCGATCAGCGGCAGCTTCCGCTACCGCAAGGCGGCTTGCTTCGGCCGCTACGGCCATTCCGGGGCCGTGGCGCGGAGCGAGCGCAGCGACGCCGTCTTCGCCCTCGCCGACCTGATCACCGGGCTGGACGCGCTCTGGGGCACGCTGGAGGCGGAGGGCTGCCCGGCCACGATCACGCTGGGCGAGGTCGGCACCGACCCGGTCCAGCACGCCTTCGCCAAGATCCCCGGCGAGGTCCGCTTCTGCCTCGACGTGCGCAGCACCGAGCCGGCCGTTCTCGACCGGATCGAGGCGGCGCTCGCCGAGCGCGTCGCCGCCGTCGAGGCCGCCCGCTCGGTGCGCTTCGTCCTGGGCGAGCGCACCGGCAGCACGCCGGCGCGGATGAGCGCCGCGCTGGTCGAGGCCCTGTCCGGACACGCGCACCGGCTCGGGATGCCGTTCCGCACGATGGCGAGCGGGGCGGGGCACGACACCGCGACGCTGGCCGGCCAGGGCGTGCCGAGCACCATGATCTTCATCCGCAACCAGAACGGCAGCCACAACCCGGACGAGGCGATGCGGATCGAGGATCTGTGCGCGGCCGCGACCCTGGTGGCCCACTTGGTCGCTGAAGCCTGACCCCGCGCGAGAGAAAGGATGCACCGATGATCGTCGATCTGAACTGCGACATGGGCGAGGGCTTCGGCGTCTACCGCCTGGGCGACGATGCCGAGATGCTGACCGTGGCGACCTCGGCCAACATCGCCTGCGGCTTCCATGCCGGCGACCCGCTGGTGATGCACGAGACCCTGAGCCGCGCCGCCGCGAACGGCGTCCAGGCCGGCGCCCATCCGAGCTTCCTCGACCTCTGGGGCTTCGGCCGGCGGCCGATCCACGGCGAGCGCCCCGCCGACATCGAGAAGGCGGTCCTCTACCAGGTCGGCGCCCTCCTGGCGCTCGCGCAGGATGCCGGCTGCCCGGTGCGCCACGTCAAGACTCACGGGGCGATGGGCAACATGGCCAACGAGGATGCCGACCTCGCCGTGGCTGTGGCGCGGGCGATCCGCACCCTCGACCGCGACCTGATCTTCGTGGTCATGCCGGGCCTGGAGACCGAGCGGGCTGGCGAGAAACTCGGGCTGCCGATCGCGCGCGAGATCTACGCCGACCGCGCCTACGCGGATGACGGCACCCTGGTCTCGCGCAAGCTCCCCGGCGCCGTGCTGCACGATCCCGACGCCGTCTCGCAGCGCGTGGCGCGGATGCTGGAGGACGGGGCGATCACCTGCCTGTCCGGGCGGCGCATCCCGACGCGGATCGACACGGTCTGCGTCCACGGGGACACGCCCGGCGCCGTCGCCATGGCCCGCCGCCTGCGCGCGGAGTGCGCCGCAAAGGGGATTGCCCTGCGCCCGATGGCGGAGGTGCTGGGTGTCTGAGCCCGGCTACCGCCTCCTCGATTGCGGTGACCGGGCCCTCACGGTGGAGCTCGGCCGAACGGTCGATCCCGCGGTCAACGCGCGGGTCATCGCCCTCGACGCGGCGCTCCGCGGCGCCGGCCGTCCCGGCCTCCTGGAGACCGTGCCGACCTACCGCTCGCTCCTCGTCCTCTACGATCCGGACCTGCTGCCCCGGGCCGACCTCGTCGCGCTGATCGCCGCGCACTGGCCGCCGCCGGACGGGACGGCGGGGTCCCTGCGCCGCTGGCGGGTGCCGGTCCATTACGGCGGCGCGCACGGCGCCGACCTCGACGACCTCGCCGCCGGGGCCGGGCTCAGCCCGGAGGCGGTGATCGCCCTTCATTCCGGCCGCGACTACCGCGTCTACATGATCGGGTTCGCCCCCGGCTTCGCCTATCTCGGCGGCCTCGATCCCCGGCTCCACGCGAGCCGGCGCACCGATCCCCGACCGAAGACCCCGGCGGGCAGCGTCTCGATCGGCGGGAACCAGACCGGCGTCTCGCCGCCCCTGGAACTGCCGAGCGGCTGGCAGCTCATCGGCCGCACGCCCGCGCGGTCCTACGATCCGGCCCGGGCCGAGCCGTTCCTGTTCGCGGCCGGCGACCTGATCCGGTTCGAGCCGATCGACCGCGCCGCGTTCGACGCCCTCAGCGAGGCCGCCCGCGCCGGCGAGACCGTCGCGACCCTGGAGCGGATCGATGCCTGAGGGCCTGCGCGTCATCGCCCCCGGCGTGTCCTCGACCCTGCAGGATGCCGGGCGGCCGGGCTACCTCCGCTACGGCATCTCGGGGTCCGGCGCGATGGATCCCGACCTTCTGGCTCTGGCCAACGGACTCGTCGGCAACCCGCTCGACGCCGCGGTGATCGAGATGGCGATGGTCGGTCCGACGCTCGTCTGCGAGACGGACATCTGCCGCGTCGCGCTCGCAGGGGCACCCTTCGCGATGAGCGTGAACGGGCGCCCCCTCGACCCGTTCACGGCCCACGACCTGCGGCGGGGCGACCGGCTCGTCCTCGGCGGCCCGCGGCAGGGCCTGCGCGCCTGCCTCGCGGTCGCCGGCGGCCTCGCCGTCACGCCGATGCTCGGCAGCGTCGCGACGCACACCCGCACCCGCCTCGGCGGCCTCGACGGCAATCCCCTGGCGGCGGGCGACCTGCTGCCCCTCGCGGCGCCCGCGCCCCGCGACCGCCCGCTGACCCTGCCGACGGCCCACCGGCCGACCTTCGGCGGACCCATCCGGGTGGTGCTCGGGCCGCAGGCCGACGGCTTCACCGAGGACGGCCTGCGGACCTTCCTCTCCGAACCCTACACCCTCACGGCGCGGGCGGACCGGATGGGCTGCCACCTCGACGGGCCGCCGATCGCCCACGCCGACGGCTTCAACATCGTCTCGGACGGGATCGTGAACGGCTCGATCCAGGTGCCCGGCCACGGGCGGCCGCTGATCCTGCTCGCCGATCGCCACACCACCGGCGGCTACCCGAAGATCGCCACCGTGATCTCGGCGGATCTCGGCCGCCTCGCGCAGGTGCGGCCGGGCGAGACCATCCGGTTCGCGGCCGTCGCCGTCGCGGAGGCCCAGGCCATCGCCCACGCGGCGCGGCGCGGCCTGGCCGCGCGGTTGGCGGCGCTGGTGCCGGCCGGCGGCGGCGATCTCGACAGCGCCTTCCTGCTGTCCTGCAACCTCGTCGGCGGCGTCGTCTCGGCGCGCGCCCTCGACCCGGCGCCCTGACGGCGTCGCACCCCCTCCCACCCAGCAAGAGACCGTCGATGCTCACGCCGTTCCATCTCGCCTACCACGTCACCGACCTCGACGCGGCGCGCCGCTTCTACGGCGGCGTCCTCGGCTGCCAGGAGGGCCGCAGCACCGAGACCTGGGTCGATTTCGACTTCTTCGGCCATCAGCTCTCGCTGCACCTGGGCGAACCCTTCGCCACCACCCGGAGCGGGAAAGTCGGCGACCACACGGTGATGATGCCGCATCTCGGCGTGGTGCTGCCGCTCGACGCCTGGGAGGCGCTCGCCGGCCGCGTCGAGGCGGCCGGCATCGCCTTCGACATCCCGCCGGTCGTCCGCTTCGCCGGCGAGCCCGGCGAGCAGCGCACGATGTTCTTCTTCGATCCGAGCGGCAATCCGATCGAGATCAAGGGTTTCCGGGATCTGGCCGGCGTCTTCGCGCACTGAGGCGCGCGCGCCCGTCGCCGACGGCGACGGGCGGCTCGGACGGGCCGCCCGTCAGGCGCGGCGGGCGTTCCAGAAGACGAACTGGCCGTCGACCACGTCCCGGAGATCGCGCCGGAAGGCCGTCCGGTAGAAGTACTGGCCGGTCGGCAGGTACGGCACGTCGCGCATCGCCAGGGTCTGCATCTTGGCCGCGATCGTCTTGCGCGCCGCCTGGTCCGGCGCCTCGATCCAGGCCTCGCGCAGGCTCTCCAGTTCGGGCAGGTCAGGCCAGCCGAAGAAACCCTTCTCGCCGCCGCAGCGCAGGACCTGCTCCACGACCGGGTTGGCCATGTCGAGGCCGGTCCAGGTCGTGGTGAAGATGTTCCAGCCGCCCTGGTCGGGGGGCGCCTTGCTGGCGCGGCGCGTGACCAGCGTGCCCCAGTCGGACACGACGTACTGCACGTTCATCCCGAGGCGCTGGAGCAGGTCGTGCATGATCTCGCCGAGGGCGCCGAGCACGGGGTTCTCGCTCGTCGACATGAGCACGACGCGCTCGCCCTTGTAGCCGGCCGCCACGAGGTCGCGCTTGGCCTTGGCGAGATCGCGCGGCCGGGTGAGCACGTCGAGGCCGGCATCGGTCGCCATCGCGGTCCCCGGCGTGAACAGGCCGACATCCTTGCGCCACAGCTTGGGATCGTCGCCGGCGGCCGCCGCCATGAAGTCCGCCTGCGACAGGGCCTCGAGGACCACGCGCCGGACCGCGGGCTTGTCGAAGGGCGGATAGAGGTGGTTCATGACGCCGGTGCCGAGGTTGCCGAGCGGCGAGGCGAGCTGCGTGGCGATCTGCGGGTGGGCCTGCAGGGTCGGCACGAGATCGCTGATCGGGTTCTCCCACCAGTCGACCTCGCCGTTCTGGAGGGCGGCGGCCGCGGTGCCGGGGTCGGGCATGACCTGCCACTCGACCCGCTCGAAATGGACGCGCTTCGGCCCGGCCACCCAGGAGACCGGGCCGTCCTCCCGGGGCCGGTAGTCCGGGTTGCGGTCGTAGACCACGCGGGCGCCGACGAGCCGCTCCTTGGCGTTGAACCGGAACGGGCCGGAGCCGATCAGCTCGGGGATCTGCTGGGCCGGGTCGATGGCGGCGAGGCGCTCGGGCATGATGACGAGGACCGGCGGCCCGAGCTTCGCCAGGGTCTCGAGCATGAGCCCGTAGGGCCGCTTCAGGCGGATGACAAAGGTCCGGTCGTCCGGCGCCTCCAGGGCGTCGGTGCGCGCCATCAGGGCCTGTCCGAGGCTGTCGCGCTGCGCCCAGCGCCGGATCGACGCGACGCAGTCGCGGCCCCGCACCGGCTCGCCGTCGTGGAATCTCAGGCCCTCGCGCAGCCGGAAGGTCCAGCGCCGCCCGTCCTCCTCGACCGTGTGGCCCTCGACCATCTGCGGCTGCGGCGTGAACTGCGCGTCGAGGCCGTAGAGCTGGTCGAACACCATGAGCGCGTGGTTGCGCGTGACGTAGGCCGTGGTCGTCACCGGATCGACGATGGTGAGGTCGGATTGCGGCACGAAGCGCAGGACGCTCGCCCGGCCGCCCTGGGCCAGGGCCGGGCGGGCCGGCAGGAAGGGCGCGGCGGCCGCGGCGGCGGTACCGCCGAGGAAGGTTCATCGCAGCATCGGGGTCACTCCTGGCGTTCCGGGTCAGGCGGGCGGGGACGGGTGCGCCGGGCGGCATCCCTCGCGAGGATGCCTTCTGCGGGCGCGCATTCCGTAGGAACACAACCTGCAAGGGCCGTTCCGCCCGGGCCGGTCACCGGGCCCGGACGGCCTCTTCGGCGCGCCGGCGCAGGGCCGCGCGGTCGATCTTGCCGGTCGAGGCGAGCGGCAGCGCCTCGACGAACCAGACCCGGCGCGGGTGCTGGTAGGCGGGCGCGTGTTCGAGCGCGTGCTCCTTGAGGGCGGCCTCGTCGACGGTGGTGCCGGGCCGGCGGACCGCGAAGGCGACGGGCTTGGTGCCCTTGATGGCGTCGTCCACGGGCACCACGCAGGCCTGGAGCACCGCGGGGTGGCGCTCCAGGACCAGCTCGACCTCGCCGGGGAAGATGTTCTCCCCGCCCGAGACGAACATGTCGTCGGTCCGGCCGAGGAAATAGTAGAACCCGTCCGCGTCGCGGCGGAAGACATCGCCGGTGTCGTAGAACCCGTCCGGGGTGATCGGCACGGGGACGTCCGGCCGGTTGTGGTAGCCCAGCATGATCGCGGGGCTGCGCATCTGCAGGACGCCGGTCTCCGGGGCGTCCGGTCCGACGAGGCGCACCGCGACCCGGGGGTGCGGCGCGCCGACGGAGGCGACCGGCGTGGGCAGGCCGTCCGGATGGTCGCCGAACACGACCGGGCCGCCCTCGGTGGTCCCGTAGGCGTTGAGGATGCGCGCGTTCGGCAGGAGGGCGCGGATCTGCCGGGCCAGGGCGTCGCTGACCGGCGCCGAGCCCATCCGCACCGTCCGCACGCGGGTGAGGTCGGCCTCCGCCAGGACATCCCGCTCCCGCAGCATCATGGCGATCATCGGCGGCACGGCGGTGAGCCACGTGCAGCTTTGGCGGTCGATCGCCGCGATGTAGGCCCGCGCCTCGAACTGCGGCAGCAGCACCATCGTGGCGCCGGCCGCGCAGACGAGGAGCGCCAGGGCCAGCGCGTTCATGTGGTAGAGGGGCGCCGCCACGAGCAGCCGTTCGTCGCGCAGGTCCGTGTCCGCGGCGCGGGTCCGGGCCACCCAGAGGTGGCTGGCATGGCTCAGCCGCACGCCCTTCGGCCGGCCCGTGGAGCCGGAGGTGTACAGGAACAGCGCCGCCTCGTCGGGCTCGGGCACGATCGGCGCGAAGGGCCCGGGATCGAGCCAGGCCGCGAAGCCCTCCGGTCCGTCATCGTCGAACCCGGCGACCCGGACCCCGGGGCCGAGCCCCGCCAGCACGTCCCGGCGCGGGCCGTCGCAGAGCACGAGCCGGGCCCCGCAATCGGCGAGCACGGCGGCGATCGTGGCCGGCGGAAACTTGTGGTTGACCGGGACCGGGACCACCCCGGCCCGCATCGCGCCGAGCAGGGCCGCGATCGTGTCGGGCCGGTTGGCCGCGAGGATCGCGAGCCGCGCGCCGCGGCCGATCCCGCCGCGCAGGAGACCGCGCGCGAAGGCGTCGGCCCGGGCATCGAGGTCGGCGCGGGTCATCACCGTCGCCCCGACCCCGGGGTCGACGCCGATGATCAGCGGCCTGTCCGGCGACCCGGACCGGTCGACGAGATCGCCGAGATTGGTCGGACCCGTGGCCGCGCGCGTCATGGGGCCGCCCTGCACGGGAGACGGAGGTCGAAGGCCGGCAGCGTCAGCGTGGCCGCCTCCGGCCCGTGCCTGACCCAGGCCGCCTCCGGGAGCGCGACCGCGCGGGCCTCGAGGGCGTCGAGGCCGCGGAAGCGCAGGGTCAGGGCGGCGAAGCGGGCGGCCGGCCCCGGCACGATCGCGACCCGCGTCTCCCCGAGCCGCAGGGTCCAGCCATCGCCTGCGGCCTCGGCCGCGGTGCCTGTCGCGGCGGCGTAGAGAGCGGCGTCGGCCTCGGGCGCCGGGCTCTCGATCGTCAGCGCGTCGATGCCCGAGAAGCCGTTCGGATGGTCGAGCCATTCGGGGCGCCAGACCAGATCCGGGGTCAGGTGCTCGCAGTGGTAGAGGCGGCCCGCCGGGAACCGGTCGGCCGGCACCCGAACCGTGCGGAACCGGGCCGCCGCCTCGCGGCCGTCGACGGTGACCGGGCGCGAGAAGGCGACGGGCGGTCCGGCCGCCAGCCCCAGAGCGGCCAGCCGCGCCTGGGTCGCGTCGGCGTCCCGGCTCGCCACGACGAGCCCGTTCAGGCCGAACGGGCTGTCCAGGACGTCCTGCCGCTGCGGACCGGTCTCGGGCACGCCCACGAGTTCGAGGTACGGGCCCGCCGTCATCATTAGGTGGTTGATGGAGCCGAGCGAGTGGTGGCCGCGCGGCGTCAGGCGGAATCCGAGGGCGGCGAACAGCTCCGCCGCCTCGTCCATCCGCCGCAGCACGTTGATCACGACGTGGTCGAGGGCCCCGTCCGCCGGGGCGCCGGGGGCCTGCCCCATCATCTCGCCGGCGCCGTCATGTAGACGCCCCGGCCGCTCGCGAGCAGGCGCCCCGCGTCGTCGAGGATCTGCGCCTCGGCCACCGAGAGCTGGTTGCCGAACTTCACCACCGTGCCGCGGCAGGTGAGATCGCCCTGCATCGCGGCGCGGTGGTAGTCGACCCGCAGGTCCACCGTGGGGACGCCGCGGCCGGTCTTGGAGACCAGCGCCCAGTCGGCGGTGAGATCGACGAGCGTCGCCAGGATGCCGCCGTGGACGTAGCCGCGCTCGGCGTTGACGACCCATTCCGGCCGCCACGTCGCCTTCAGCTCGATCGTGCCCTCGCCGACGGCGACGACGGAGAGCCCGAGCCACTGGTGGAACGGGCCGCGCAGCAGCAGCGCCTCGACCTGCTCCTTGCTGAGGGGGGTGTCGGACATGACTTCGGGATCTCCTTGGGCGAGGGCAGAGGCGACGACGCGCGCCGGACCGGCTCGGGCGGTGTCAGGGGGTGACGACGATCTTGCCCATGACCTCGCGGTCGCGGATCATCCGCAGGCCTTCGGCGGCCTCTTCGAGAGGCAGGATCTTGTCGATGGTCGGCTTCAGCGTGCCGGCCTGGATCATGTCCATCAGGGCCGACAGGTCGTCGTCGTAGAAGCTGTTCGAGCCGATCACCCTGAGCTCGAAGCTCCAGATGTAGCGGAGATCCTCCTTGGGATCGTGCCCCGCGGTCGCCCCGCAGACGAGCAGCGTCCCGCCGCGCTTCAGGCACTTGAGCGAGGGGACCCAGGTGTCGCCGCCGGTGAAGTTGATCACCACGTCGACGCCGCCCTCGTAGGTCCGGCGCTGCGGCTTGCCGTACTGCTGGATCGCCCACTTGGAGAAGTCGGTCTCGCGGTAGTTGACGACATGGTCGGCCCCGAGCGCCTTGAGCGCCGCCATCTTCTCCGCGCTGCCAGCGCAGGCGATCACCTCGGCGCCGAGCTGCTTGGCCAGCATCACACAGCCCGTGCCGACGCCGCCGCTGGCACCCAGGATCAGGACCCTGTCGCCCGCCTTCACGGTGTTGTGGGTGATCAGCATGCGGTGGGCGGTGCCGTAGGCCACCGGCAGGGAGGCGGCGTCCGCGTAGCTCACGTCCGGCGGCATCGCGATCAGCTGGCTCGTCGAGACGCGGCAGTACTCGGCCATGCCGCCGTCGAGCATCTCGCCCATCAGGCCCTTGGCCTTGTTGAGCGGGTTGACCAGGACCCGGTCGCCGACGTGCCACTCGGCGACGCCCGCGCCGAGCTCGACGATCTGGCCGGCCATGTCGAGGCCGATGACCACCGGCATCGGCACCTTGATGCCGGGCATGCCCTTCACGGTGAACACGTCGTGGTAGTTGAACGAGGACGCGCCGACGCGGATCAGGACCTCGCCCGGGCCGGGCGACGGCTTCGGGTAGTCGTCGACCACTTTCAGCGTGTCGATGTCGCCGTGCGCCTCCAGCACGAGCGCCTTCATCGTCTGAGCCATCGTGGAAACCCTCTTCTGCAGGTCGGAAAGGCTACGGGATCGACTTCGACCGCTCGTAGGGGCCGGGAACCAGGGCCGTGTCGGGCAGGCTGCCCTGGACGGCGCCGACCGCCTTGAACACGTCGAACTCCCGCTTCAGCGAGGCGATGTCGGCGGGCTCCAGACTGACCGTGTAGATGCCGTCCCAGAGACCCGCGTAGGCGGCGGCGTCAGCGTCGCTCAGGTTCGCGGCCGCCTTCAGGATCTTGGCCACGCCCGGCTTGTCGGCCTGGCCGAAGGCGTAGGCCTTGCGCATCGCGGCCACGACCTTGGCGGGGGCGTCGGGGTTCTGCGTCATCCAGGCGTTGCGCATGAGGCCGACGCCGAGGACCGGCGGCGCGTCCTGCCGGGTGAGGCGCTTCCACTCCTCCCGGAAGGTGCCGAGGCGGCGCAGCTTCACGTCCGGCAGGAGCGCCAGGGTCACGGTGCGCAGGGCCGCGGCGTCGATGTCCTTCTGGACGAGGAATTGTGCCAGCCGGGAATCGTTGCCGGGCACGGCTTGGTAATCCGCGGGCTTGAGCCCGTGATTGGTCTCCAGGATCGCCGCCGCGATGGCGGCGGTGCCGCTGCCGGCCGGCGAGGTGCCGATCTTCTTGCCCCTGAGGTCGGCCATCGTCTTGATCGGCGAGTCCGCGGGGACCACGAAGTCGAGATCGGCCACCTGCGTCGCCAGGACGATGCTCATCGGCAGCCCGTCGGCGGTCACGCTCAACGCCGTCCCCGCGCTCGCCGCGATCGCGAAATCGATGGCTCCGGCCGCCATGGCCTTGGTCGGCGCGTTCACGTCCGGGAATTTGACGTACTCGGCCGTCAGGCCCTCCTTCTCCATGAACTTGCCGGCCTCCAGCACGGCGCCGAAGCCGAGGCTGATGCCGGAACTCCAGTAGCCGATGCGCACCGTCTCGGCGCGCGCGAGGCCGGGCAGGCCGATCGCGCAGAGCGCGGCGGCGGCGAGGACGCGGATCCGTTTCAAGGCGTTCTCCAGGAGCTGCGATGGGAGGACGTGCGGCGGGCGTGTCCCCGGCTGGCGCCGGCCGTCACGGCTGCGCCACCTTCTTCCAGGCGAACAGGCGCTGCTCGGCCGGCTTCAGGACGAGCGTCTCGAGCCCGATCATCAGGGCGACGAGGGTGAGGGTCCAGGCGAAGACCTGGTCGGTCTGGACGAGGTCGGCCGCCTGCCGCAGGCGGTAGCCGATGCCGCTGCTCGCCCCGAGCGATTCCGCCACGAGGACGACCCGCGCCCCGAAGCCGATGGCGAGGCGCGCGCCCGCGAAGAAGGCGGGCAGGATCGTCGGCAGGTAGATCTTGGTCAGCACCTTGTGACGCGGCATGCGGAAGGTGCGGGCGAGTTCGAGGTGCTCGGCGCTGACCGTGCGCGTGCCCTGCCAGACGTTGGTCAGGATCAGCGGCATCGCGGTCATGAACACCACGAAGATCGTGGTCCAGTTCGAGAGGCCGAACCAGATCAGCGCGAAGATCGCCCAGATCGCGGAGGAGACGGTGTTGGTCACCGTCAGCACCGGCTCGAAGAAGCGGCCGAGGCGGGGGCTGGCGCCGAGCAGGAGGCCGAGCGGCAGCCCCACGAGGGCCGCGAGGGCGAGGCCGGCGCCGATCCGGCCCAGGGTGATGCCGAGATCGGCGGCGAAGCTCGGCGTGGCGACGAGGCCGAGCCACGTGTGCCAGACCCGCGCGGGGCTCGGCAGGACGAAGCTCGGCGCGTGCAGCGATCCGAGCTGCCACGCCGCCAGCGCCAGGGCGAGGAGGGCGAGCCGCTGCAGCAGCACGCCCGCCCGGCGCCCGGCCCGGGACAACCGCGTCCGCCGGATCAGGCGCGGCGGGGTCTGCACTAGCATCGCGCGCTCGCGGCGGAGAGGCTGATGCGCAGGCGCCGGACTTCCTCGGCGACCTCCGGCGAGAGGGGGTCGCGGGGATACGGCAGATCGATCGACCGGACCGCGCCGATCCGGCCCGGCCGCGGGTGCAGGACGACCACTTGGCTCGCCAGCACCACCGCCTCCTCGACGTCGTGCGTGACGAAGACCAGGGTCATCGCCCGCAGCTCGGCGATGCGCAGCAGTTCCGCGTGCATCTGCGCGCGGATCTCGGGATCGAGCTTCGAGAACGGCTCGTCGAGGAGCAGGATCCTGGGCTCGGTGACGAGGCTGCGCGCGAGCGCCACCCGGCTGCGCATGCCCCCGGACAATTCGTGCGGGTAGGCGTCGCGGAAGGCCTCCAGCCCGACGAGCCGCAGGGTCTCGTCGACTCGCCGGACCCGCTCCGCCCGGCCCATGCGCCCGGCCTCGAGCCCGAAGGCGACGTTTTGGGCGGCCGTGCGCCAGGGGAGAAGCCGGTCCTCCTGGAACATGTAGGTCATGGCCTGCCAGTCGCGGAAGGCGTGCGACGGGATGCCGTTCAGGAGGACGGCGCCCCGGTCGGGCTCGACCAGCCCGGCGATCATGTTCAGGAGGGTGCTCTTGCCGCAGCCCGACGCGCCCAGGATCGCGACGATCGCGTGCTGCGGGATCGCGATGTCGACGGCGTCGAGGACGTGGAGCGGCCCGCCCTCGCGCCGGTCGAACCACTTGCTGACATGGTCGAGCTCGACGGCGTTCACGGCTCGCCCCCGTCGGCCCGGGATGGCCGCGCCGGCGCCACCACTGCGGTGTCGCGCAGGCTCGCGATGACCTTCTCCATCGTCATGGCCCGGAAGGTCTCGACGTGGCGGCGGGCCACCAGGGCGGCACTGTCGGCGTCGCCCGCCACGAGGTGCTCGATCATCGCGGTGTGGTCGTTCTCGATGTTCGGCCGCACCCCCTGCACGCCGAAGCCGAGGGCGACGAGGCGGGTCATCTCGTCGAGGAGGCCCGACAGGGTCCGGTACAGGCGCCCGTTCCCGGAAGCCGCGGCGATCGCGAGGTGGAAGCCCCGGTTGGCCTCCAGGAAGAAGTCGATCTGGTTGCCCATCTCCACCGTGATCTTGCGGCGGCAGGCCTGCTCCAGGCGCTCCAGATGCGCCCGGTTCACGCGGCCGGCGGCGCCCCTTGCCGCGAGGGGCTCGAGCTCCATCCGGAGGGCGAAGACCTCGTCGACGTCCTTCACGGTCACCGGGCTGACCCGGTAGCCGTGCCGCGGCATCGAGCTGACGAAGCCTTCCTGTGCCAGGCGCTGCAGCGCGATCCGGCAGCTCGCCTTGCCGATCTCGAAACGCTCCATCACCTCGGCCTCGGTGAAGCGCGTACCGGGCAGGAGGCGGCAGGCGACGATCTCGCGACGCATCAGGTCGTAGGCCTGGTTCCCCTTGCGCGTGGCGTCGGGGACGGCGAGCACCGTCGCGGTCGGGCGATCGAGCCGGGACCTGTCATCGCGTGTCGTCATCGCACCTCGCTGTCTGGGCATTGAGGCTCCCACAGCATGCTGTGAGCTGCTCACCGCACGCAGAACATGTGCCAACCCCGCGCTGAACCCGTTCGCGCGCGGCGCGCATCGGCGCGCGGAACGGTGCTCGGAGCCGGCATTCAGCACGCGCTGGGAAGCTCAGACGCGCCGCGTGATCAGATCAGCGTGCGCTGTGGGCATCCCATGCCGTATTTATGCGCAACGCCCCCGCGTTCTGTAAATGAAATACGCGTCCAATTTTCCCGAAGAGGTTGGAATAATGGGCTTTTCAACGCGGTCGGGTGCAGAACAATCTGTGTTTTCTTTGAGCAGACGGTGCGTGCTCGAGGCCGCGCCGGCGCGCCTCACAGGATGTCGGGCTGATCTCTCCGGTGCTCGTGCCCCGCGATAACGCGGCGCAGGAGCCGGGTCAGGGTGTCCTGCTCCGCCGGCGTGAGGGCGTCGACGGTCAGCGCGTGAGCGGCCCGCGCCGCCGGCTCCATCGCTCCGTGGAGCGCGGCGCCCGCCTCCGTCAAACGGCAGACCTGCGCGCGGCGGTCGAGCGGCGACGTCGTGCGGCTCACGAGGCCGCGGGCCGCGAGGCGCTTCAGGGCGCCGGTCGTCGTCGTGCGGTCGAGGGCGACCGCGCTCGCGAGCGTCGTCTGATCGGCCTCCTCCAGGTCCCGCAGCAGCGAGAGCAGGCTGTACTGGAGCGGGGTGACGCGGAACGCGGCACAGCGTTCGGCGAAGAGGCTGACGTGGATCTGGTGCATGCGGCGAGCGAGGAAGCCCGGGCGCTCGGCCAGGGGCCAGTGCCGCGCGTCCGCCGCCCCCGCCGCCGCCGCTTCCGCCTCTGCCGCCCCCGCCGCGGAACCGGCAACCGGGACCTCATCCATCGTCCGCCTCCGCAGAACGGTTCCAGCCTTGGCACGCCACGTGCAACGCCGAAATACGAAGCATGCTTCGCTTTTGGCAAGGGCGAGGCCGGCGCGCGCCGGCCGGGACCACGAGGTCGACATGGACAATCGCCGCTATGATCTGGTTCTGCGGGGCGGGCGGGTCATCTGCCCGGCCTCCGGCATCGACGGCATCCGCGACGTGGCGGTGCAGGACGGGCGCATCGCCGCCGTGGCGGAGACGATCCTGCCCTCGGCCGCCGCCGAGGTGGTCGACGTCGCGGGCAAGCTCGTCCTGCCCGGCATGATCGACACCCATGCGCACGTCTACCAGTACGTCACCGGCCGGTTCGGCCTGAATCCCGACATGGTCGGCGTGCGCTCGGGCGTCACCACGGTGGTGGACCAGGGCGGCCCGTCCTGCATGACCCTGCCGGGCTTCCGCCACTTCATCGCCGAGCGGTCGGAGACGCAGGTGCTCGCCTTCCTGTCGGCCTACCTCGTCGGTGGCCTGGAGGGGCATTTCTACCCGAACCTCTACAGCCCGGACGGCGTCGACATCGACGCCACGGTGAAGTCGGCCACCGAGAACCGCGACCTCGTGCGCGGCATCAAGGGCCATGCCGAGATCGGCGGTTTCGCCCGCTGGGGCATCAAGGTGATGGAGATGGCGGCCGAGATCAGCCGCCGCGCCGACATGCCGCTCTACGTGCATTTCGGCCAGCTCTGGGGCCTGCCGGAATCGGGCGCCAACGGCGAGGATGCCGACACCATCGTCGAGCGGGTCATCCCGCTGCTGCGGCCGGGCGACGTGCTGGCCCATCCCTTCACCCGCCACCCGGGCGGCTTCATCAACGAGCAGGGCGAGGTCCACCACATCATCCGCCGGGCCATTGAGGCCGGGCTGAAGGTCGACGTCGGCCACGGCAGCCACTTCTCCTACCGCGTGGCGCGGGCCTCCCTGCCGGCCGGCGTGATCCCCTACACGCTGGGCGCCGACATGCACGGCTACAACACCGAGATCCCCGAGGTGAAGAAGCCCGCCGGCACACCGGACGAGCACCACGACGACGAGAACCACCCCTTCCTCGGGCAGGCCCGGTTCAGCCTCACCCAGGCGATGAGCTCGATGATGGCGCTCGGCATCCCGCTGGAGGACGTGGTGCCGATGGTGACGTCGCACCCGGCCGAGATGCTGCGCATGAGCGACCGGATCGGTGCCCTCAAGGTCGGCTACGCGGCCGACGTCTCGGTGCTGCATGATGACCGCGGCCGCTTCCTGCTGCGCGACAACGAGGACACGCGGGTGATCGCCGACCGCCTGCTGCGCCCGGCCTTCTGCCTGCGCGCGGGGAAGCGCTTCGAGGCCGACTCGCCGATCCTGCCCCAGGCGATCGCGGCCTGAGGTGGCTCCGGTGCCCGCCTTCGTCCTCGACGACCCGACCCCGCCGGACCCGCGCCGCCGCTGGGACAGCCTGGACTTCGCGGCCCGGGGCGCCTGCTACGACAACAACGCGGGCGTGCCCGACAGCGCCGCGCAGGTCGCGGCCCGCAACGCCGCCTCGGCCGTGTACCGGGCGGCGCATCCGTCGGGGCTCGACATCCCCTATGCCCCAGGCGAACGCACGGCCTTCGACCTCTACCCGGCGGCGGAGACGGGGGCGCCCTGCCTCGTCTTCATCCACGGCGGCTACTGGCAGCGCAACGCCCGGGCCGATTTCGCCTGCTTCGCGGAAGGGCTGAACGCCGCCGGCTGGTCGGTGGCGATGCCGGGCTACACCCTGGCACCCGAGGCGAGCCTCACCGGCATCGTCGCCGAGATCGGGGCCGCCCTCGACTGGCTCGCCGGGCACGGAGCGGCGCGCGGGATCGGCGGCCCGATCGTCCTCGCCGGCTGGTCCGCGGGGGCGCAGCTCGCTGCGCTCCATCTCGGGCACCCCGCCGTGTCCGCGGTCCTGGCGATCTCCGGCGTCTACGACCTCGCGCCGATCCGCGAGATCTACCTGAACGAGAAGCTCGGGCTGACCGACGCGGAGATCGAGACCCTGTCGCCCCTGCGGCTTCCGGTGACGGCCAAGCCCATGACGCTGGCCTATGGCAGCCGCGAACTGCCCGCCCTCGTTCGCGACGCGCGCAACCTCCATGCCCTGCGCAGCGCCGCCCACGCGCCGGGCGCCCTGCTGCCGGTGCCGGGCGCCGACCACTTCTCGATCCTCGACGGGTTCCGCCGGCCCGACGGCCTCCTGGTCCGCGCCGCGCGGGATCTTTTCGGAGGCGCGCGATGAGCCGCGAGGGTGTGGGGGCTCCGCTCCCCCGCAAGGAGGACGACCGCCTGATGCGCGGGCGCGGCCAGTATGTCGGCGATCTCCGGCTGCCGGGGATGCAGGACGTCGCCTTCGTCCGCAGCCCGCTGGCCCATGCCCGGATCCGCGGCATCCACGTCCCGGAGGCCTACCGCGACCGCGTCTTCACCGCCGCCGATCTCGACGGCGTGCTGCCGATCCGCGCCGTCTCGGGGCTGCCGGGCTTCAAGGTCTCCGAGCAGCCGGTGCTGGCCACCGGCAAGGTCCGGCAAGTGGGTGAGCTCGTCGCGATGTGCGTCGCGCCGACCCGCGCCGAGGCCGAGGACATCGCCGCCGCCGTGGTGCTCGACCTGGAGGAATTGCCCGCCGTCCACGACATGCTGGCCGCGCGCGCGCCGGGCTCCGCCCTCGTCCACGAGCACTGGGGCGACAACGTCTTCCTGGAGACCCTGGTCGATGTCGGCATCGAGAGCGCCCTCGACGCGCCGATCAGGGTCAGCCGCACCATCTCGACGGGGCGCCAGTGCATGGCGCCGATCGAGGGCCGCGGCACCGTGGTGCAGCTCGATCACCGCCTCGACCAGCTCGTCGTCCACACCGCGAGCCAGATGCCGCACATCGTGCGCAACGGCCTCTCCGAATGCCTCGGGATCGAGCAGGGCCGCATCCGCATCGTCTCGCCGGATGTCGGCGGCGGGTTCGGCTACAAGGCGATCCTGCTCGCCGAGGACGTGGCGCTGGCGTGGCTCGCGCTCCGCCGCGGCCACCCGGTCCGCTGGCTGGAGGACCGGCGCGAGCACCTGACCGCCAACGCCAATTGCCGCGAGCACCATTACCGCATCACCGCCTACGCGGAGCGGGACGGAAGGCTGCGCGGCATCGACTGCGAGGCCACCGTCGATTCCGGCGCCTACTCGGCCTACCCGTTCTCGGCCTGCCTGGAGGCCGCGCAGGTCGCCAGCATCCTGCCGGGTCCCTACGACTTCCCGGCCTATCGCTGCCGCACGTGGTCGGTGGCCACCAACAAGTGCCCGATCCTGCCCTACCGGGGCGTCGCGCGCACCGGCGTCTGCTTCGCGCTGGAACTGGTGCTCGACGCCGTCGCCCGCGCGGCCGGGATCCCGCCCGAGGCGGTGCGCGAGAAGAACCTCGTGCGGCCCGAGCAGATGCCGTTCGAGAACATCACGAAGAAGCATTTCGACAGCGGCGACTACCCGGAGGCCCTCGCCCGGGCGCTGAAGGCGATCGACGTGGAGGCGGTCCGCGCCCGCCAGCGTCAGGTCGAGCCGGACGGGCGCCGGGTCGGCCTCGGCCTCGCGATCTACTGCGAGCAGGCCGCCCACGGCACCTCGGTCTATTCCGGCTGGGGCATCCCGATGGTGCCCGGCCACGAGCAGGCCAGCGCCCGCCTGACCCCGGACGGCGGCCTGGAGCTGCGGATCGGCGCCCATTCCCACGGCCAGGGTCTGGAGACGACGCTCGCGCAGGTCGCCCACGAGATCCTGGGCGTCCCGGTGGCGCGCACGCGCCTCGTCCACGGCGACACCGCCATGACCCCCTACTCCACCGGCTCCTGGGGCTCCCGCGTCATGGTGATGGCCGGCGGCGCGGTGGCGGCGGCCTGCGAGGAGTTGCGCGACCGCGCCGTGCGGATCGGCGCCCACCTGCTCCAGGCGCGGCCCGACGAGTGCCGGTTCGAGGGCGGCCACGTCGTCGGCCCCACCGGCGACGTGCCGCTGGAGGCCATCGCCCGCACTTGGTACCGGCGCCCGCAGGATCTCGCGCCCGACACCGATCCGGGCGGGCTCGAAGTCACCGCCGGCTACAAGCCGGTGCGCGATTCCGGCACCTTCTCGTACGCGGCACACGCGGCCGTGGTGGCGGTCGATCCCGATCTCGGGGCGGTGGAGATCCTCGACTACGTCATCGTCGAGGATGGCGGCACGCTGGTGAATCCCCTCGTGGTCGACGGCCAGATCTACGGCGGCCTCGCGCAGGGGATCGGCACGGCCCTGTTCGAGGAGATGCGCTTCGACGGCCGCGGCCAGCCTCTGGCCTCGACCTTCGCCGACTATCTCCTGCCCGGCGCCGCCGACGTGCCGATGGCGCGCATCGACCACATGGAGACGCCCTCGCCCTACACGCGCTTCGGCCAGAAGGGCATCGGCGAGGGCGGCGCCATCGCGCCCCCGGCGGCGCTGGCCAACGCCGTCAACGACGCGCTGGCGCCGCTGGGCGTCGAGCTGCTGCACGCGCCCGTCACCCCCCGGCGGATCGTGGAGGCGGTGCTCGGTGCCGGAACCCCCGCCGTGACTGCGCGGGAGGCCGCATGAAGCCCGCCGCCTTCGCCTGGGAGCGCCCCGACAGCCTGCCCGCGCTGCTGGCGCGCCTCGCCGAGGCCCCCGCCGGCGTGAAGCTGATCGCGGGGGGCCAGTCCCTCGGGCCGATGCTGAACCTGCGCCTCGTCGAGCCCGCCCTCATCCTCGACATCACCGGCGTGCCCGAGCTCCGGGAAGCCCGGGTCGAGGGCGACACCCTCATCCTCGGGGCCTGCGTGACCCATGCCGACATCGAGGACGGGCGCGTGCCCGACCTCACCGGCGGCGCGCTGCGGCGGGTTGCGGCCGCGATCGCCTACCGGCCGGTGCGCAACCGCGGCACGGTCGGCGGCAGCCTCGTCCACGCCGACCCGGCCGCCGACTGGGTGAGCGCCCTGACGGCCCTCGGCGCCGAGGTCGAGATCGCGGGGCGGAACGGACGCCGCACCCTGCCGGTCGAGCGCTTCGTGACCGGCGCCCTCGCGGTCGCCCTCGGTGCGGACGAGATCCTGGTCGCGGTGCGCGTCCCGGCACTGCCGGCAGGCGCGGCCTGGGGCTACGTCAAGCACTGCGCGAAGATCGGCGAGTTCGCCCACGCCATCGGGGCGGTGCGGCTCGAACCCGGCGCGGGCCGGGGCCGGGCCGTGATCGGCGCGGTCGAGGGGCCGCCCGTGCTCCTGGCCGATGCCCGACCTCTCTTCGGCGGCCGTATCGGCCCCGACTTCGCCGCGCGCTTCGACCCCCGGGCCGCCGACCAGGCCTTGCGGGACGCCGGGATGGCCGACGCGGTCGAGCGGCACATCCACGTCACGGTCCTGAGCCGCGCGGTGGCCGCGGCGGCCGCCCCCGATCCCCGAGCCAACACCCTTCCGGAGGCCGCATGAGCGCCGCGCTGGCCGAACCCGGGGCGTCCCGCATGGCTGTCGCGCTGACGGTCAACGGCCGCGCCGTGCGGGTCGCGGCCGAGCCGCGCAGCCATCTCGGCGACGTGCTGCGCGACGGGCTCGACCTGACCGGCACGCATCTGGGCTGCGAGCACGGTGTCTGCGGCGCCTGCACGATCCTGCTCGACGGCGAGCCCGCCCGCGCCTGCCTGACCTTCGCGGGCGCCTGTGCGGGCGCCGCGATCACAACGATCGAGGGTCTCGATACGGACGCGATCGCGGGCGAGCTGCGGGCCGCCTTCAACCGCGAGCACGCGCTCCAGTGCGGCTACTGCACGCCCGGGATGCTGGTGGCGGCCCGCGATCTGGTCCTCCGGCTGCCCGAGGCCGACGAGCGGCGGATCCGCGCCGGCCTGTCGGGCAATCTCTGCCGCTGCACCGGCTATGCCGGCATCGTCCGGGCCGTGATGGCGGTCATCGCGGCGCGGCGGGCGCGGGGCATCCCCCCGGAGACCGGCGCGGCGCGCGCCCTCGGCCCGGTCGGTGCCCGGGTCGGCGGCGCGACGGTCGCGCCCCTGGATCCGCCGGCGGACCGGATCGCACCGGCGGCACCGGCGGCACCGGCGGCGGTTGCGGACCTGTCCGACGCGTTCGTCCCGGCCCACAGCTTCACGCAGGTGCTCGACCTCGCCCACCCGCCGGAGGCCGTCTTCGCGCTGCTGGGGGACATCGCGGCGGTCGCCGCCTGCCTGCCGGGCGCCGTGCTGACGGCGCAGCCTACCCCTGACACGGTGGAGGGTGGACTGCAGGTGCGGATCGGGCCGATCGCCGCGACGTTCCGCGGCCGTGCCCGCCTCGCGCGCGACGAGGCCGCGCGGACCGGCGCGGTCCACGGGGCCGGCAGCGACGCGGGCGGCCGCTCGGCGACCGAGGGCCGGATCCGCTACCGGGTCGAGGTCGGGCCGACGCCCGGCACCGCCCGGGTCGCGCTCGACGTCGGCTACACCCTGACCGGGCCGCTGGCGCAGTTCGGCCGCCCCGGCCTCGTGCGCGACCTCGCCGGCCGCATCGCGGCGGAGTTCTGCCGCAACCTCGATGCCCGGCTCTCGGGCGTCGCGGCGCCGGCGCCCGCCGGCCTCGACCCGCTCCGCCTGCTCCTCGGCCTCGCCCGCGCGCGCCTCGCGGCGTGGTTCGGCCGCGCCTGATCCCCTCCCGCCTCAACCCACCGGAGACACGCGAATGCCCAGCAGGTTCACCCTCACGACCGCGATCCTGCTGGCCCTGGCGGCGACGGGCGCCCGGGCGGACGCGATCCGCATCGGCGTCAACGAGCCGCTGACCGGCCCGTTCGCGGCCTCGGGCACCTACGTGGTCAACGGCGCCAAGATCGCCGCCGACGAGATCAACGCCAAGGGCGGCGTTCTCGGCAAGAAGCTCGAGCTCGTGATCGAGGACAACAAGAGCAACCCGACCGAGGCCGCCGCGGTCGCCGAGAAGCTGATCACCAGCGACAAGACCCCGGTGATGATGGGCGCCTGGGGCTCCAGCCTGACGCTCGCCGTCATGCCGAAGCTCATGGACTACGAGACCCCGATGCTGGTCGAGACGTCCTCGTCCGGCAAGATCACGACCTCCGGCAATCCCTACGTGTTCCGGATCTCGCCGCCCTCGTCGCTCGAGGCCGAGACCTTCGCGCCGATGGTTGCGCGCCTGGGGCTGAAGAAGGTCGACTTCCTGGTCCTCAACAACGATTTCGGCCGCGGCGCCGCGACCGACTTCGGCAAGATGCTGAAGGACAAGGGCGTCGCGGTCGGCCTCGTCGAGACCATGGACCAGGGCGCGCAGGACATGAGCGCCCAGCTCGCCAAGCTGAAGGCGTCGGATTCCGACACGATCATGATCACGAGCTCCGTCGATCAGCTCGTGCTCCTGTTCAAGCAGATGGCCGCCCTCGGCCTGAAGAAGCGCGTGATCACCACCGGCGGCTCTCAGAACCCGGACCAGATCATCGCCCAGGCCGGCGCCGCGGCCGACGGCACGATGCACCTCACGACCTTCCTGCCCTGGTCGCCCGACAAGACGCCGGACCCGAAGGCCACAGAGGCCTTCATCGGCGCCTGGAAGAAGCGCGGCTTCGACTTCGCCGGCGTCACCGAGAGCTTCCGCGGCTACGACGGCATCCGCGCGATCGCCCACGCCATCGAGAAGGCGGGCTCGGCCGATCCGGCCGCGATCACCAAGGCCTTCTGGTCGGTCGACTTCGTCGGGCTCAACGGCCCGATCCGCTTCGCCAAGGCCGGCCCCGCCGGGAAGGAGAGCGGCCAGAGCAAGCCCGACGTCTACCTCATCGAGATCAAGGACGGGAAAGTGATCGTGCCGGCGCTGTGAGCGCCCCGGACCGGCGGCCTGACGCCGGTCCCTTCGCCCGTCCACCGGCCTCCGGGCCGGGGCGCATCCTCGGAGGCGGCCCGTGAACGAACTGATTCAGCACCTCGTCAACGCGCTCATCCTCGGCGGCACCTACGCGCTGCTGGGGATCGGCCTGACGCTGATCTTCGGGATCATGAACGTGGTGAACTTCACCCACGGCGCGCTCTACACGGTCGGCGCCTACGTCATGTATCTCGCGGTCGCCGCCCTGGGGCTGAACTTCTTCCTGGCGCTGCCGGTGGCGATCCTCGGCGGCCTGCTGCTCGGGGCCGCGATCGAGCTGCTGCTGCTGCGCCCGTTCCGGGGCTCGGACATCGACACCACCATGCTGGTGATGATCGGCGCCGGCATCGTCCTGCAATCCGGCACGCTCTGGACCTTCGGCGGCGTCGCCAAGGCGATCCCGTCGCCCTTCCCCGAGGCGCCGCTCCAGGTCGGCCCGGTCTCGGTGTCGTGGCTGCGGCTGTTCGTGCTCGGCGCGGCGCTGACCCTGATCGCCCTGACCTACGCGCTGATCAACCGGACCAAGCTCGGTCTCGCCATGCGCGCGGCCTTCCAGGATTCCGACACGGCGGCGCTGATGGGCGTCGACGTCCGCCGGATCTACACCGCGACCTTCGCCCTCGGCTCGTCGCTGGCGGCGGCGGCGGGCGCGCTCCTCGGTCCCGTCTACGTGGTGTTCCCGCAGATGGGCGGCCTCGCCGAGCTCAAGGCCTTCGCCATCGTCATCCTGGGCGGGCTCGGCAACGTCACCGGCGCGGCGATCGGCGGCTTCATCCTGGCGCTCGCCGAGGAGCTGGGCGCCGGGTACGTCTCCTCCGGCTACCGGGACGCGATGGGGTTCCTGATCATCATCGCGGTCCTGCTCTACAGGCCCACCGGGCTGTTCGCGAAGGCGGAGCGCATCGGATGAACCGGCTCCTCCCCCTCGCCCTGCTCGCCGGCCTCGTGGCCCTGCCCCTGGGGCTCGGCGCCAGCCCCTACCTCCTCAACGCGCTGGTCGTGACCGGCATCCTGACGATCGGCGCCATGAGCCTGAACCTGCTCCTGGGCTTCACCGGGCAGCTCAGCCTCGGCCACATCGCGTTCTTCGGGATCGGCGCCTATGTCAGCGCGCTGACGAGCCTCGGCTTCGACGTGGATCTGGGCTTCGGGATCCGCGTGGTCCACGAGCCCTGGCCGGCGGTCGTCGGCCTCCTGCTGGCGACGGCGGCGGCGGGCGCTTGCGGCTACCTGATCGGGCGGCTCTCCTTCCGGGTGCGGGGCGCCTACTTCGTGATCGTGACGATCTCGTTCGCCGAGGTCGTGCGACTCGTGGCGCTCAACTGGGTGGAGCTGACCCAGGGGCCGCTGGCGCTGACCAACATCCCGGCCATCACCCTCGGCCTGCCGGGCCTCGGGATGTGGACCCTCAAGACCAAGCTCCAGAACTACTACCTCGTTCTGGCCGTGGGGACGCTCTGCTACGCCGTGATCGCCCGCCTGGTCGGCGGGCGCTTCGGCCGGGCGATGCGGGGCCTCAAGGAGAACGAGCCGCTGGCGCTGTCGGTCGGCATCAACGCCACCCGCACGCTGACGGTGGCGGCCGTCATCTCGGCCGCGATGGCCGGCGCGGCGGGCAGCCTCTACGCCCATTACCTGCGGATCATCGATCCCGACGTGTTCCTGTTCGCCACCACGGTCAGCATGGTCATCATGGTGGTGGCGGGCGGCAAGGGTACCCTGATGGGCCCGGTCGTCGGCGGCCTGATCTTCGGCCTGCTGCCGGTGGCGCTCCGCCCGGTCATGGCGCCGGAGGCGCAGTGGATCGTCTACGGCCTCGTGCTGATCGTGATCCTGTTCGTGATGCCGCGGGGCATCGTCCCGGGCCTGGCGGCGCTGCTCGGCCGCCGGCCGGCCCCGGCCGCCCCCGTCCTCGAGGCCAATCCGGCGGTGCAGCGATGAGCGCGATCCTCTCCGTCGAGCATGTCGGCGTCCGCTTCGGCGGCCTCGTCGCCATCGCGGACCTGCATTTCGACGTCCGGGCCGGCGAGATCGTCAGCCTGATCGGCCCGAACGGGGCCGGCAAGACGACGGCCTTCAACGTGATGACCGGCTTCCTCAAGCCCAGCCAGGGCGATGTCCGCTTCCGCGGCACGTCCCTGAAGGGCCTGCCGCCGCACGCGATCACGCGGCTCGGCCTCGCCCGCACCTTCCAGCGCACCAGCGTCTTCCCGGACGACACGGTGTTCGAGAACGTGATGATCGGCCTGCACCAGATGGGCGCCGCGGCGGGCCGCGCGCCGGTGCTCGACGCGCTCCTCGGCCGCGCGGGGGCCGGCGAGCGGCAGCTGCGCGCCCGCGCCGCGGCGCTCCTCGACTGGGTCGGGCTCGCCGGCCGGGCGCAGGAGAAGGCCGGCGCCCTGGCCTACGGGGAGCAGCGCCTCGTCGGCGTGGCGCTGGCGCTCGCCACTGAGCCCGCCATGCTGCTCCTCGACGAGCCGGTCTCGGGGATGAACGCCTCCGAGACGCGGGTCTTCGTGCGGCTGATCCGGCAGATCCGGGAGCGCGGCGTCACCATCCTGCTCGTCGAGCACGACATGCCGATGGTGATGGAGGTCTCCGACCGCATCGTCGTCCTCAATTACGGCCGCCTGATCGCCGAGGGGCCGCCGGACCGGATCCGCAGCGACCCGGCGGTGATCGAGGCCTATCTCGGCCAGGGCAGCGCCGCCCGGCAGGCCGCCGCCGCTGCCGCGCAGGAGGCGGTCCATGCTTGAGATCCGCGACCTCGTCTGCGGCTACGGGCACGTCACGGCGCTGAAGGGACTCACGATCGACGTGCGCGAGGGCCAGCTCGTCGCCCTCGTCGGCGCGAACGGGGCCGGCAAGTCCACGACGCTGCGGGCGATCTCCGGCCTCGTCCCGCCGCGATCCGGCGCGATCCGGTTCGCCGGCCGGGACATCGCCGGGGCGGAGCCCCGCCGGATCCTGGCCGCGGGCATCGCCCATTGTCCGGAGGGGCGGCGCGTCTTCCCGCAGATGACGGTCGCCGAGAACCTCGCAATGGGCGCCTATCTGCGCCGCGACCGGGCGGCGGTCGCGGCGGACCTGACGCGCATCTACGGGGAGTTCCCGCGCCTCGCGGAACGCCGCGACCAGGCGGCCGGCACGCTCTCGGGCGGCGAGCAGCAGATGCTGGCGATCGGCCGCGCGCTGATGGGGCGCCCGAAGCTCGTACTGTTCGACGAGCCGTCCCTGGGCCTCGCGCCGAACATCGTCGAGCGGATGTTCGCGGTGATCGGGGCGATCCGCGATGCCGGCACGACCGTGCTGCTCGTCGAGCAGAACGCCTTCGCGGCCCTCGAACTCTGCGACTACGCCTACCTGCTCGAGACCGGCCGCATCGTCCTCGAGGGGCGCGGGCAGGACCTCATCGCCGATCCCCACGTCCGGGACGCCTATCTCGGTGGCTGAGGCGGTACCGCCGGGGTGGATCCGCCTCGGCCCGACCGACCTTCTCGGCGATCGGGACCTGCTCCCCGTCACCGCGGGCGGACGCCAGCTGCTCCTCGTGCGGGCCGGCGCGCGGATCGTGGCCGCCGAGCGCGCCTGCCCGCACGAGGGGGCCGACCTGGCCCTCGGCCGCTGCGTCGCGGGCCGGCTGCTCTGCCCCCGCCACCAGGCCTCGTTCGACCTCCGGGACGGCGCCGTCTCGCCGGGCTGGTCCTTCCGTGCCCTGCGCCTGTTCGCGATCGAGGCGGCCCCGGACGGGCTCTGGCTCAGGACCGGATCGGACCTTCTCGCGCCCAACACGGCGCGGTCGGGCTGCACCCGCCGGGCGGGCACGGGAGAGCGGTCGGAAGCGGGACCGGACGGTAGAGCGACCGCGAGCGGCCGACAGATCGGGATCTAGGGCCGCGCGGTCGGGATCGCGGCGCTCACCGCGCGTCTCGCGCGGACGATCGTGCTGCACCCGCTCCTGCTCGGGCGGGGGCGCATCGCGAGGACGGTCGCGGGGGCGTCCTCCCGCTGGGGACGCGGGCCGATCGCCCGTCCGAAGGTGTCGGCCCAGGCCAGCCTCGTCACGTTGTCCGGGCTCGGAGTCGTCGGGGCTTCCTGGCGGGCCGCTCGGCGGCGCTTGCGGGCCGCGGCGCCGATCCACCGCTTGATCAGGGGACCCCTCGCGGCGAATGTCGGATCCGACGCGGTCCAGCCGACGCTTCGTCTATGACGGCGATGAGCCATGGAATCCCCTCAAACCGACTTCGGAGGGCCGCTCGCGCGCGGTCCGTCGGACAGCATCGCACCGCCGCGTGGGTCGCACAGGATCGCGGGCGCGCGCCCAGCATCCGATCCCGTCCGCGTGGCCTTCTGCTGCATCCCCGGGCGCGTGCGATTGAATGTCCCGAACATCAGCTTAGCCGATCGGGATAGCTTCGTGGACCAGTCCACATGGACTGGTCTATGACCCGTGACGGCGCCTGCGCGGTTGCTCTAAACAGGATCCGGCATGGCGCAGGAAGCAATCCTCATCATCGATGACCACGCGCTGTTCCGATCCGGCATCGTCTCGATGCTGTCGACGGCGTTCGACGAGATTCCGGTTCTCGACAGTGCATCGCTGCACGAGGCGCTCGCCATCGTCGCCGTCGTCCCGACGATCGTCCTCCTCGACATCCAGTTGCCGGGCATCAGCGGCCTCGAGGGGATGGGCCTGCTCCAGCAACGCTGGCCGGCCGCCCGGATCGTCGTGGTGTCCGGCCTGGATCTGCCCGACACCGTCAGCACGGCCCTGGCGCATGGCGCCTGCGCGTTCCTGTCCAAGGCCGACCGTCCCGACCGGATGATGACGGTCCTGCGCGAGATGCTCGCGCGGTCGTCCGCGGCCCCGCGCGCGGGCGCCGCCCTCTGCCCGACGCTCACGCCGCGCCAGGCCGAGGTGCTGACCCTGGTCGGGCGCGGCTTGTCCAACAAGATGATCGGACGCAGTCTCGGCCTGTCGGAACACACGATCCGGGGCCACGTGCAGGGGCTGCTGTCGGTGCTGGGGGTGACGCGGCGCGCGGAGGCGGTCTTCAAGGCTCAGCAACTCGGCCTGATCCGATGAGCCCGTCGCAGGAGGACCGGATCGCGGCCGAGCAGCTGCGCCTCGTTCTCGACGGCGTCACGCAGTCGGTCGCCGTCGGTTTCCTCGTCTCGACACTCATGCTCGCCGTGCTGTGGGAGCTGGTGCCCCACGCCGTCCTGCTCGGCTGGTACGGCGCGTTCCTCGTCGAGCGGTTCGGGGCGGCCGCCTACGCGCGCCGCGTGCGCGAGGCGGTCGGCGAGCCCGATTGCGCCCGCCGGGTGGAGCGCGTCATCTTCGCGAGCAAGATCGTCGAGGGCGCGATCCTCGGATCCCTGATCTGGATCGCGCTCCCGCTGCAGATCCCGGCGGTGAGCATCCTGACCATGTCGCTGCTGGGCGCGACCTGCAGCAACGGCGTCTCGCTCCTGGCGCCGCGGCGGCACCTCTATCTCGCCCTCGTCGTCCCCGTCGCCGTCCTGGCCGCCGGAACCCTCTGGTCGCTCGGCGGCGCGCCCTACAGGGCCCTGGCGGTCTGCTCGATCCTCTTCGTGGTCGGGCAGTACGGTCAGGTCGTGCTCGCCAGCCGCCGCGTGCGGGAATCCATCGAGCTCCGCTTCGAGAACGCGGCCCTCGTCGAGCAGCTGCGCGCGGAGAGCGCCGCGGCGCACCGGGCCCGCCGCGACGCCGAGCACGCCAACACCGCCAAGTCCCAATTCCTGGCGGCGGCCAGCCACGATCTGCGCCAGCCGGTCCACGCCCAGGGCCTGTTCCTCCAGGCGCTGAGCCAGACGGATCTCGCCGCGCCGCAGCGGCGAATCCTCCAGAACGCCCAGACCGCGAACGTCGCGTCGACGGACATGCTCAACACGCTGCTGGACTTCTCGCGCCTGGAAGCCGGGGTCATCACGCCGCGGCGCCGCGCCTTCGAGCTCCAGCCGCTCCTCGACAAGATCGAGAACGATCTGGCGCATCTGGCCGACGCCAAGCGCCTGATCTATCGAACCCCCCAGACCGATCTGGCGATCGTCTCGGACGCGGCCCTGCTGGAGCTGGTCCTGCGCAATCTCGTCCTCAACGCCATCCGGTACACCGAGCGCGGCGGCGTCCTCATCGGCTGCCGCCGCCGGGGCGCGGGCGTGTCGATCGAAGTCTACGACACCGGGATCGGCATCCCCGTCGACCAGCGCGAGGACATCTTCCGGGAGTTCTACCAGCTCGGCAATCCCGAGCGCGATCGGCACAAGGGCCTGGGGCTCGGGCTCGCGATCGCGCGCGGGATCGCCGCCTCGCTCGATCATCCGCTCTCCCTCTCGTCGGAGGTCGGGAGCGGCAGCGTCTTCCGCATCCTCGTGCCCAGGAGTCTCGACGCCGTGCTCGACAGCGTGCACGACACCGTGCACGGCGCCGACCTCGACGCCGCGGGCGAGGCGGATATCTCGGAGAGCGGCGGACTGGCCGGCGCCCGCATCCTGATCGTCGACGACGACGCCATCGTCCGCGACGCGATGGTGGCACTCCTCTCGGGCTGGGGGTGCCTGTGCTGGGCCTTCGAGGACCCGACCGAAGTCACCCGACTGCCCTGGCAGGGGCCGCCGCCGGATGCGCTGATCTGCGACTATCGCCTGAGACGGGACCAGACCGGCGCGGAAGCCATCGCGACGCTGCGGCAGCATTGGGGGCGGCCGGTCCCGGCGATCCTCATCACCGGCGACACCGCGCCCGTCCGCATGCGGGAGGCCTCGGAGAGCGGGATCCCGCTGATCCACAAGCCGGTCCGACCGGACCTTCTCCAGACCGCGCTCGCCGCGCTGATCCCGCCGGGCCGGCCGCCCGTCGGGCCCGTGAGCGCGGAGGCTCGGCGCGGACCGGAGGACACGGGTCTCGTCCGCGCGGCGGGATAGTCGGCGCCTCCCGCAGCTCCGCGGGCCCCCGAACGCCCGCCGCGCCATCGTCGCGGTCCACCCGGCGCGGCCGGCGCGGCGGCGGCGGGTTGGGCCGGATCGGCGTGCACGGGATCGGTGACGCGACGGCGCTGCGCGGCCGCGTCGCCGGGCGCAGAGCGTCAGCGGGACGGCTCGGCGGCCGCGTCGGTCCAGCTCGGAAGCGGGAAGGTCCGATCGTAGGCCAGATTGAACACGAAGGCGTAGGCCACGTAGAAGGCCGCGATCGCGAGATCCATGAAGAAGGCCTCGACCAGGCCGATGCCGAGGTACCACGCGATCGGCGGCAGCAGGATCATGAGCAGACCCGCCTCGAACAGCACGGCGTGGAAGACCCGCAGGACGAGGCTCTTGCGCGTGTGCCCGGCGAGCCGCTGCATCGCCCGGTCGAAGCCGAGATTGTAGACGTAGTTCCAGCTCGTCGCGACGAGGGCGCTGCCGACGCCGATCACGCCCATGTCGGCGGCGTGCAGGCCGAAGGCCGCGGTCCCGAGCGGGACGATGAGCAGGAGGCCGATCACCTCGAACAGGATGGCGTGGCGGATACGGTCGCGGGTGCTGCGCATGGTCTCGCTCTGCGGAGGCGGTTTGGTCGGCCGCTCTCTATCTGCGATAACGCCATCCTCAAGTTAGGACGTATCTGAGAATCCGATAGATGGCGGTGTCGCTGGACCAGCTCCAGGCTTTCGTGGCCGCGGCGGAGGCCGGCTCCTTCTCGGGCGCGGCGCGGGCGCTGCGGAAGGCCCAGTCGGCCGTCAGCGCGCAGGTGGCCAACCTCGAAACGGATCTGGGGTTGGCGCTGTTCAGCCGCGCGGGCCGGAACCCGGTGCTGACCCCCGCGGGGGAGCGGCTGCTGCTGGAGGCGCGCGTGGTGCTCGACCGGCGGGAGCACCTGATCGGCGTCGCGAGCAGCCTGGAGCAGGGCGTCGAGAACCGGCTGGTGGTCGCCATCGACGAGCTCTACCCGGAGCACGCCCTCGGCGCCCTCTTCGCCAGCTTCGCCCAGCGCTTCCCCTTCGTGGAACTCGAACTGCTCTTCCCGCTCATGGAGGATGTCAGCCGCATGGTTCAGTCGGGGGCCGCCGACCTGGGTGTGATGTGGCGCCAGGAGGAGCTCCCCACGGAACTCGGGTTCCAGACCATCGGCTGGGTGCCGCTCAAGCTCGTCTGCGGCCGCGATCACCCGCTCGCGAAGGCGCGGGTGGAGTGGGAGGAGCTGAAGCGCCACCGCCAGATCCTCGTGGCCGCCCGCGGCGACGGGGCGGAGAAGCGCCGTCTGCGGGTCGCCGCCGAGGTGTGGTGGGTGGAGAGCCACTGGGTCATCCTGGAGATGGTGAAGCACGGGATCGGCTGGGCCTTCGTCACCGACCACGTCATCGCCGCGTCCCTCACGGCGCCGTACCTCGTGACGCCGGACCTTCAGTTCGACCAGGGCGACTGGCCGATCGCCCTCGAACTGGTCTGGCACAAGCAGCGGCCCTGCGGCCCCGCCGCGACCTGGCTTCGGGAGCGTTTCGCGGCGGAGCGCGTCGGCGGCCTCCCGGTCGAGGGCTGGCCACGCTGAGGAAGGGCCGCTGCGCGGAGCCGCGATCGACGGGCCCGCCGGTGAGCGCGACCCGGCGCGACTCCCGGCGAGGTCGTCACGACAGGCGGTCTGGACGCGGAAAGACCTCTGTGTTCCTATCCATTCGAATTTCCTATGGTCCGGCCCATGGAGCTCCGGCATCTTCGCTACTTCGCCGCGGTGGCGGAGCATCTCAGCTTCACCGCCGCCGCCCAGAGCCTGGGCGTGTCGCAACCGCCGTTGAGCCAGCAGATCCGCGATCTCGAAGTGGAGATCGGCGTCAACCTGTTCGAGCGCTCGAGCCGGCGCGTCGTCCTGACCGCGGCGGGCGAGGACTTTCTCGGGAACGCGCGGGCGGTTCTCGCGCAGGTCTCCGACGCCGTCGACCGGGCGCGCACGATCGGCACCGGAGCGGCCGGCATCCTCAACATCGGCATGACGAGCTCCGTCCTCGCAGGGCCGGCCGGATGCCTGATCCGGGCCTTCGAGCAGCGCTTCCGGGCGGTGGACGTGCGCATCCACGAGATGGCGCCGACCGACCAGATCGCGGCCCTCAAGGCGAACCGGACGGATCTCAGCTTCCTGCGCAGCCCCCCCGAGGACCCGGATCTCGTCGCCCACATGGCGTGGCCGGAGCGGCTCTGCGTGGCCGTGCCGCGCGAGCACGCCCTCGCCGCCGGTCGGAGCGTCGCGATCGACGTCTTCCGCAGCGAGCCGCTGATCTCGCTCGGCCTCGAGAGCTCGCGCTTCGCCGCGGAAATCTACCATGCTTGCATCCAGAGAGGCTTCACGCCGAGCATCTCGCAGCAGGTCAACGAGGCCTCGTCGCTGATCAACCTGGTCGCGGCCGGCTTCGGTCTCGCCATCATCCCGGAATTCGTCGGTCGTGCGAGACATCCGGACGTCGTCGTCTTGCCGATCAAGCCGTCATTCCTGTCGGCGGACGTCTATGCGCTGCATCATACTCGACGAAATCCGGTCATCGACAATTTCCTCGCGCTGATCCGCGAGGAGGCGCCGGGCTTGATCGCGCGGTTCCAGAAGCGGTGACGCCGTCCGGAGGCCGGATCAGTTGTCCAGCCATCTAAACGTGCAGCCTATCAATCAAGCCGAACAAGATATTGGACCAACGGACGTCGGTGCGTCTATCTCGCGTTGGAACGAGGGATCACGCCATGTTCGACCTCGACCAGGACTATCCCCGCGACATGGTCGGATACGGTCGGCATCGACCGGACCCGGCCTGGCCCGGGGGCAAGCGCGTCGCCGTCCAGTGCGTCGTCAACTACGAGGAGGGCGGCGAGAACTGCATCCTCCACGGTGACGCGGCTTCCGAGGCCTTCCTCTCCGAGATCGTCGGGGCCCTGCCCTGGCCGGGGAAGCGCCACGCCAACATGGAATCGATCTACGAGTACGGCGCCCGCGCCGGCTTCTGGCGCCTCTGGCGGGCGTTCACGCGCCGCAACCTCCCGGTCACGGTCTTCGGCGTCGCCTCGGCGATGCAGCGCAACCCCGAGGCCGTCGCCGCCATGGTCGAGTCCGGCTGGGAGATTGCCAGCCACGGCCTTCGCTGGATCGACTATCGTGACCACAGCCCGGAGGCCGAGCGCGCCGATATCGACGCGGCCGTCGCGCTGCAGACGTCGCTGACGGGCAGCCGGCCCCTCGGCCTCTACCAGGGGCGGACCTCCGCGAACACGCTGGCGATCGGCGCCGCCGAGGGCGGTTTCCTGTACCTCGCCGATTCCTACGCCGACGACCTGCCCTACTGGCTGCGGATCGGGGGGCGTCAGCAGCTCGTCGTTCCCTACACCCTCGACGCCAACGATATGCGGTTCGCGACCGCCCAGGGTTTTAACAACGGCGACCAGTTCTTCGGCTACCTCAAGGACACGTTCGACGTCCTGTACCGCGAGGGCGAGGCGGGCCGGGGCGGCATCATGTCGGTGGGGCTCCACTGCCGCCTGGTCGGGCGTCCGGGGCGGATGGCCGCGCTGGAGCGATTCCTCGACTACGTGGGCGATCACCCGGACGCATGGGTGACCACCCGGCTGGACATCGCCCGCCACTGGATCGCGGCCCACCCGCCGCGCGGCGGCTACCGGCCGACCCGCATGGGCCGCGCCCTGTTCGGCGAGGTCTTCGGCCCGGTCTGCGCCGGCCTGTCCGGCGCGTCGCCCGCGGCCGGCGCGGCGATGGCGGAGCGGGTCCGCGCGGGCGGACTCCCCGCGGAGGCGGACGACCCGTCCGTTCTGGCCCGGCTCCTCGCGGAGGCCGCGGGTGTCCCGGCCGACGCGCGCGGCCTCCGGAGCCGACTCGAGGCGCTCACCGGAGAATAGAGCCGACGCCTCGACCGGGTCGTGAATGCCCCAACGCGGTCGTTATCTGTATTCGGTTCGGGTTTACGAGGATCAGGAGACGGAGAGACGTAGGTCTTGCTTGACGGGCCGCAAAGGGCCGTCAGGGTCACGGGAAAAGCCCGGCAACAGGGCTGCGCCAGTCAGGGAGAAACGCCATGTACGCACAGGTCGAGGCCGCCGGCATCAGCACCGCCGTGTCGGATGAACGGGACGCCGTCGTCATCAAGCCGAGCTACGATCCGGATCTCGTGAACAAGGATCTGGCGCCGCTGCGCAAGCAGACCTGGGGCACCTACAACATCTTCGCCTTCTGGATGTCTGACGTTCACAGCGTCGGCGGATACGTGACCGCCGGCTCCCTGTTCTCGCTGGGACTCGTGAGCTGGCAGGTGCTGATCGCCCTGCTGGTCGGCATTGTCATCGTCCAGGTCTTCTGCAACCTCGTCGCCAAACCCAGCCAGCGGACCGGCACGCCCTATCCGGTGATCTGCCGCGCCTCCTTCGGCGTGAAGGGCGCCAACATCCCGGCGATCATCCGCGGGCTGATCGCGGTGGCGTGGTACGGCATTCAGACCTACCTCGCCTCGGCGGCGCTGACCGTGGTGGCGCTGCGCTTCTTCCCCGAACTCGCCGTCTACGCCGACCTCAAGCAGCACGGCTTCGCCGGCCTGTCGAGCCTGGGCTGGGCCGCCTTCATGACCCTCTGGGTCCTGCAGGCTCTGGTCTTCTGGCGCGGCATGGAGGCGATCCGCGTGTTCATCGACTGGGCGGGACCGGCGGTCTACGTGGTGATGATCGCGCTCGCCGCGTACCTCGTCGCCAAGGCCGGGCTCGGCGAGATCGGGCTGACCCTGGGCACCGTGAAGTACACCGGCTGGGACGCCCTGCCGGTGATGATCAACGCCGTCGCCCTCGTGGTCTCCTACTTCTCCGGGCCGATGCTGAACTTCGGCGACTTCTCGCGCTACGGCGAGAGCTTCGACGCGGTGAAGAGGGGCAACTTCTGGGGCCTCCCGGTGAACTTCCTCGGATTCTCGCTCCTGACGGTCGTCACCGCCTCGGCGACGGTGCCGGTCTTCGGTCACCTGATCACCGACCCGGTGGAGACGGTGAGCCGCATCGACAGCACCTTCGCGGTCGTGCTCGGCGCCTTCACCTTCATGACGGCGACCATCGGGATCAACATCGTCGCGAACTTCGTCTCGCCCGCGTTCGACTTCTCGAACGTGTCGCCGCGGCGGATCTCGTGGCGGATGGGCGGGATGATCGCGGCCGTCGGCTCGATCTTCATCACGCCCTGGAACCTCTACAACAATCCCGCCGTGATCCACTACACGCTCGACGTCCTCGGCGCTTTCATCGGCCCGCTGTTCGGGATCCTGATCGCCGATTTCTACGTCGTGAAGAAGGAGAAGGTCGTCCTCGACGACCTCTACACGATGAGCCCCGCCGGGACGTACTGGTACACGGACGGGTACAACCGCGCCGCCGTGGCCGCCCTGATCCCCTCGGCCCTGATCCCCGCGCTCTGCGTGATCCTGCCGGGCCTGGAGAGCGTGGCGAACTTCACGTGGTTCATCGGCTGCGCTCTGGGCTTCGCGATCTACACGGCCCTCATGCGCCGCCGCCCCGCCGGCGCGGTCCGTCCGGCCTGAACCGGACCGATCGGGCCCGGCCCCGGTCCGTATCGGAGACACGAACCCGCCCGGCGGCGCGGACCGACCCGCGCCGCCGGGCCCTGCCCGATCTCACCACCTCAGGCCGGCTTCGTGCCGGCCGTCGCCCGGCCGTCCGGCCGGCTCCCGCCACGCGAGGGCGCCATGCGGATCCTTCTGCTCAATCCGAACACCAGCACCTCTGTGACCGAGCTCCTGGCCGCGCAGGTCGGGACGATGTCGGGTGCGGCGGCGACCTTCATCCCGGCCACGGCGCGTTTCGGCGCCGCCTACATCGCCAGCCGGGCGGCCCTGGCCATCGCCGGCCACGCGGCCCTCGACGCCTTCGCGGAGCACGGCCAAGGCTGCGACGCGGTCTTCCTCGCCTGCTTCGGCGATCCCGGCCTGCTCGCCCTGCGCGAGGTCTCGCCGGTCCCGGTGGTGGGGATGCTCGAAGCGTCGTGTCGCGAGGCCCAGCGGACCGCCGCGCGCTACGCCATCGTGACCGGCGGGGCCCTGTGGAAGCCGATGCTCCACGAGATCGTCGCCGGCCTCGGCGTCGGTGACGGCCTCGTGGGCATCCGGACGATCGCGCGCACCGGCGGCAAGATCGCGAAGGACCCGGAAGCCGCGCTGTCCGATCTCGCGGCCGCCTGCCAAGCCTGCGCCGCCGAGGATCGCGCCGAGGCGGTGATCCTCGGCGGCGCCGCCCTGGTCGGCCTCGCCGCCCGCGTGCAGCCGCACGTGCCGGTCCCGGTCCTCTGCTCGGTCGCGTCGGGGGTGACGGCGGTCCTGGCCGCCGCGGCCGCGCCCTACCGGCGACCGCCCGTCATCGCCACCGACACCGTCGGTCTCGGCACCGCCCTCGGGACGCTGCTCGCGCCGCGCCAAGCCGTCGGCCAAGCCGTCGGTTGAGGCGGGACGGAGGCCGCCGGCGCGAGACTGGCAGCCGTCCTGCATCGCTCGGGATCCTTCGCCGTTCCAGACGGAACAAGCCACGTGGGGACAGCCATGACGATCCAGGCGCAACCCGCGACCGACGGGCCGGTCATCGCCGCGACCGCGCGTCTGGACGACACCTACCGGCGGATCACGTGGCGGCTGCTGCCGTTCCTGATGGTCCTCTGGATCCTGTCCTGGATCGACCGGGTGAATATCGGCTTCGCCAAGCTGCAGATGCTGGCCGAGCTCCGGTTCAGCGAGACCGTCTACGGCATCGGCGCCGGGATCTTCTTCATCGGCTACTTCCTCTGCGAGGTGCCGAGCAACCTGCTGCTGGAGCATATCGGCGCCCGCAAGACGATCGCGCGGATCACGCTGCTGTGGGGGATCTGCTGCGTGGCGATGATGTTCGTGACCACGCCGGCATTCTTCTACATCCTGCGCTTCCTGCTCGGGGTCTTCGAGGCCGGATTCTATCCCGGCGTCATCCTGTACCTAACCTACTGGTATCCCAGCGAGCGCCGGGCCAAGGTGTTCGGGCTGTTCATGTCGGCCTCCGCGCTGGCCGGCGTCATCGGGGGGCCGCTCGCGGGCGCGATCATGTCGGGGATGCACGGCGTCAACGGCTGGTCCGGCTGGCAGTGGGTGTTCCTGCTCGAGGGCATCCCCTCGATCCTGGCCGGCATCGTCACGCTGTTCTACCTGACCGACCGACCCGCCAAGGCCGGCTGGCTGACGCCGGAGCAGAAGGCGCTGGTCGAGGCCGACCTCGCGCGCGACGCCGTGGCCCTGGGCCACCGCGAGCACCGGATCCTCGCCTCGCTGAAGGACGCGCGCGTCTGGCAATGCATCGCGATCTTCTTCTGCATCGTCACGGCGAACTCGGCCCTGACCTTCTTCGGGCCGAGCGTGGTGCGCGATGCCGGCTTCACCGACCCGCTCGCGGTCGGCTGGATCATGTCGGCGGCCTATCTCTGCGGCGGCGCCGGGATGATCCTCAACGGCCGCCACTCGGATCGGACCGGCGAGGCGCGGCTGCATTGCGGGGTCCCGGCCCTCGTCGGGGCGCTGGCCATCGCGCTCACGGGGGTCTTCATCGCGAACGCCCCGATCCTCGCGCTGCTCATGCTCGGGGTGGCGATCGTCGGCACGATGAGCGCGATCCCGGTCTTCTGGCAGATCCCCGGCCGCTTCCTCGCGGGGTCGGCGGCGGCGGCCGGCATCGCGCTCATCAATTCGGTGGCCAACCTCGCGGGCTTCGGAGCGCCGGCGGTGATGGGTTACCTGCGCGAGCAGACCGGCTCGGTCGCGACCGGACTGTGGCTGGTCGCGGCCGTCGAGGCCGCGGCGCTCGTCCTGATCCTGGCCTTCGTCCCGCCGGCGACGCCGGAGATGGGGCGGCGCGCCCGGGCCCGCGCGGCGCACGAGCCGGCATGAACCGATGCAAGAGAGGGAGGCCGTCTTGAGACACGTACTTGACCGACAGGCTCTGACGCGGCGCGGCCTCGTGGCGACGGGGCTCGGCGCCGCGGCCGCGATCTCCGCGGGTCCGGCGCTGGCCCAGGGCACGCCCGCACCGGCGGCTCCGGCCAGCCCTCCGGCCAACTCTTCCGCCAAGCCCGGCACGCTGAGCGCCGCGCCCGTCTCGCAGGCCGGCCTCTCGCCGCGGCTGACCCTGCACGCCATCGACAATTTCCACGGCACGCCCGGTGCCGGCATGGTCTGCGACCTCGCGCTGCACGACGGCGACGGTTACCGGCTGATCAAGACGGTCACCACCGCGCCGAACGGTCGGACCGCCGAGCCGCTCCTGGTCGACGAGGCCTTCAAGCCGGGCCGCTACGAGCTGGTGATGCACGTCGAGGCGTATTTCGCGGGTCTCGGCGTGAAGCTCCCGACCCCGAACTTCCTCGGCCTCGTGCCGATCCGCTTCCGGATCCGCGACGCGAGCCAGCGCTACCACCTGCCGGTGCTGTTCACGCCCTGGGGCTACTCCTACTACCGCGGCAGCTGACCCGTCCGAACCCCGACGCGACAAGGAGACCCGGCATGGCGGGCATCACCACACACGTCCTCGACACCGATCGCGGCCGCCCCGTCGCGGGCGTCCGCATCGACTTCTCGGTCCTGGAGAACGGCCAGTGGCGCCTCGTGAAGAGCGTCGTCACCAACGCCGACGGCCGCACCGACGCGCCGATCCTCCCGGCCGACAAGGCCGAGACCGGCCAGTATCAGCTGGAATTCTTCGTCGACGCGTATTTCCAGACCCGCGCCGGCACGGCGGAGGCCGACATCTTCATCGACAACCCGGTCGTGCGGTTCGCCGTCTTCGACGCCAAGCAGCATTACCACGTGCCGATGCTGTGCGCCCCGTCGAGCTTCACCACCTACCGCGGAAGCTGAGCGGCATGATCGACCTCGACCGCCTCAACGCCCTCGATCGCGACGCCTTCGTCGAGCATCTCGGCGGCGTCTTCGAGCACGCGCCCTGGGTCGCTCGGGCCGCCCACGACGCGGCGCCCTTCGCCAGCCTCGCCGCACTCCACGGGGCGATGATGGCGGCCGTGCGCGCGGCGCCGCCGGAGGTGCGCCTGGCCTTCCTCAACGGCCATCCCGAACTCGCCGGCCCGGAGGCCCGGGCGCGGGCGATGACCGCCGAGTCCGCGCAGGAGCAGGGCAGCGCCGGCCTCGACCGGCTGACGGAGGCGGACGCGGCGGCCTTCGACCGGCTGAACGCCGCCTACCGGCACCGGTTCGGCTTCCCGTTCATCGTCGCCGTGCGCGGCCGCGACCTGCGCGAGATCCGCGTGCTGTTCGAGGAACGCCTCGCGCGCCCGGTCGCGGACGAGGAAGCGACGGCCCTGGAGGAGATCGGCGCGATCACCCGGATGCGGCTCGACCGGCTGGTGCGGCCGGGATAGGGCGACGCCCCGCGGCGATTTCGGTCTTGGCCGGCCGGTCGGCAGCGTCCATGCTGGGCGCGGTCTTGACCGCAATCCCGGTTCGGGGGCTGCATGAAGCGACTGGACGTGGCCGTCATCGGCGGTTCGATTGCCGGACTGACCGCGGCGTGCCTGCTCGCGCGGAGCGGTCACGCCGTCGCGGTGTTCGAGCGGTCGGCGGGCGCGCTCACGGGCCGCGGCGCGGGGATCGTCACGCATCCGGGCCTCCGGGCGGTGCTGGCGCGCTGCGGTGCGCCGGCCGGCGCGCGCGATCTCGGCGTCACGGTCGAGGGCCGCCGGGTCCTCGACCGCGGCGGGACCGTGATCGCCGAACAGAGCCTGCCGCAGGTGCTCGCGAGCTGGGGGCGGCTCTACGGCCTGCTCCTGGACGCCGTGCCCGCCGACGGCGTCCGCTTCGGCGCAGCGCTCGCCGCGGTCGAACACGACGGCGAGCGCGTCGTCGCGCTGTTCGAGGACGGCCGCCGCATCACGGCGGATCTCCTCGTCGGCGCCGACGGGCAGTTCTCCACCGTGCGGGCCCGGTACCTGAGCGCCGTCGCGCCGCGCTACGCGGGCTACGTGGCGTGGCGCGCGGTCGTCGACGCGGCGGCCCTCTCGCCGGCGACCCGCGAGGCGATCGCCGGCCATTTCGCGTTCTGCCTGCCGCCGGGCGAGCAGATCCTCGGCTATCCCGTCCCCGGGCGCGCGGACGGGACCGCGCGCTCCTTCAACGCGGTCTGGTACAGGCCGACCGAGGAGGCCGCGCTCGCCGCGCTGCTGACCGATGCCGGCGGCGTCCGCCACGCCCTCTCCATCCCGCCGGGTCGGATCAAGGCCGCGGTGCTGGCGGCGATGCGCGCCGACGCCGAGCGGATCCTCGCGCCGCCGTTCGCCGAGGTCATGCTGCGCGCCGATCAGCCGTTCCTGCAGGCGATCCTGGACATCGAGGTGCCGACCATGATCCCGGCGCGCGGTATCGCCCTGATCGGCGACGCCGCCTTCGTGGCCCGGCCCCATGTCGGGATGGGCGTGACCAAGGCCATGGAGGACGCCGGCGCCCTGGCGGAGGCGCTGGACGCGGCCGGCGGCGCCGTGGACGCCGCGCTGACGGCCTTCGACGCGCGCCGGCGGTCCTACGGCGCGGCGGTCGTGGCGCGGGGACGGGATCTCGGCGCGTACCTGCAGGCGCAGCAGCGCGGCGCGGCCGAGCGGGCGGCGGCGGAGCGGTTCCGCAGCCCCGAGGCGGTCATGGCCGGGACGGCGGTCCCGCCGGAGGTCCGCCTCCGTTAAGCCGCGCGGCAGGTCGCCTCGGCGCGCACGGCGGCCGGGAGGGCGAGGGGCGGATTCGCGCTGTCCAGAAACTCGACGGTGGTGAAGATCAGCTCCGTGTCGCCGATATTGGCGAGGTCGTGGGTCATCGACTCGCCCGGCCCGAACGACAGGTGCTGGATGTCGCCCGCGCGGTAATCGACCTCCGCGACCCGCCCGTCGCCGTAGTGCGAGCGGGCGCGCCCCGCCGTCACAGCGGTCCAGAAATAGTCGAGCACGTGCGTGTGGAAGCCGATCCGCGCGCCGGGCGCCAGGACGATGGTCCAGACCCGGCAGCGCGCGTCCTCCGAGAGCAGCCGGGTGCCGACGCAGCCGTTGTCCCGCGCCGCCGCGAAGTCCTGAGCCAAGTCGGGCGGCAGCGCCGCCGAGGCCGGTTCCGTTCCCTGGGTCATGGCGCTCCTCCGGCCCGTGAGGCTAACGCAGTTCCCGCGAAAGTCATCGCCGCGGCGGCACCTCTCGGTGACACGTCTCGGTGACACGTCCCGCGGTCTGGCCATCCCGGCACGGCCTCTAGATCGCGTCGGCCGGTCGCGCGGCCGTCACCACCCGGCGATGGGTGGCGAGAAGCCCCGGCAGGGCCGCGTCGAGCATCGCGGCCCGGACCGCGTCGCGGTCCGCCGTGCCGTCGATGCCGTAGACCCGCGAGCGCAGGCCGACATAGACCAGGGCGCCGTGGATGCCGAACAGGAGCTCGAACTCGTCGTCGGCGAGCGGCTGCGCCTGCGGGTCCGGCAGGTTCGATTCCGCGCGCATCCCGGCGAGCAGCGGCGCGAAGATGCGCGCGCGGACCATGCCGAGGTAGCGGCTCGGCAGATCGAACCCCTTGAGGCCCGCCGAGACGAAGATCCGCAGCCACGCGTAGTCGTCGATCCGGCGCTGGTAGTCGATCTCGAAGCGCCGGAAGCGCTCGAGGACGGGGAGCGCGGGGTCGCGCACCGTCGCCTCCCAGGCGGGATCCCAGCGCTTGAGGTAGACCTCCGCGTAGATGCGCTCGATCAGCGCGGCCTTGGTCGGGAAGTAGCGGAACAGCAGCGGCTGCGTGATGCCCAGCCGGCGCGCGAGCTCCCGGGTGTGCCCGTCGAGGCCGACCTCGGCGAAGTAGGCGACCGCCCCCTCGACGATCTGGCGCTCGCGGGCCTCGGGCGCCAGCCGTCGGCCGGTCGGCACGCGACCGTCACTGCCCGCCGGCCTGCTTGACGCCATCTCGGTTTCGCCTTCTATTGAGCGAACGATAAATAGAGGCTTCCAGCCTGTCCCATCGGGGCGGTCATGGGCAAGCCCGTCGGGAGGAGACCAGGGCTTGAAGGCGCCCGACTTCGCCTACGCGCGTCCGGCCTCGCTCGAGGCGGCGCTCGCCCTGCTCGCCGAGCACGGGGACGATGCCGTTCCCCTCGCGGGCGGCCAGAGCCTCGTCACGGCCCTCAACATGCGCCTCTCGGCGCCCGGGCTGCTGGTCGACCTCAACGCGATCCCCGAACTCACCGGCGTCTCGGAGGCCGACGGCGTTGTGCGGATCGGTGCCATGACGCGCCACCGCGACGTCGGGACCGCGGCGATCGTGCGCGATCGCCTGCCGCTGCTCGCCGCCGCCCTGCCGCACATCGCCCATCCGGCGATCCGCAACCGCGGCACGATCGGCGGCTCAGTGGCGCTGGCCGACCCGGCCACCGAGTGGCCCGCCTGCTGCCTCGCCGCCGGCGCCACGATCGTGGTGCGCGGCCCCGCGGCCGAGCGGCGCGTCCCGGCCGACGCGTTCTTCCGCGGCCTCTACACGACGGCCCTGGAGCCCGGCGAGATCGTCACGGCGATCGAGTTTCCCGTGCCGGGAGCCGACGCGGTCTGGGGGTTCGAGGAATTGTCGCGCCGCCACGGCGACTACGCCCTCGTCGGCCTCGCGGCGACCGGGCGCCGGGCCGCGGGCGGCCTGTCGGACCTGCGCCTCGCCTTCTTCGGCGTGGCCGATCGGCCGGTCCTGGCGCGGACCGCCGCGGCGGCCCTGGAGGCCGGCGACCTCGCGGGTGCCCAGGCGGCGCTCGCCGGTGAGCTCGACCCGCCGGACGACCCGACGACCAAGGCCGCGACGCGGCTTCACCTCGCCCGCGTGATCCTCGGCCGCGTTGCGGCCGGGATGCGCGGCGGCGGAGCGCAGGAGGGAGACCCCGATGGCGTCTGAGAGCCCCGACCACGCGCACGCGGTCGCCTTCACGCTGAACGGCGAGGCCGTGCGGGCGCATGTCCCCGCCCGGATGCATCTCGGCGACCTGCTGCGCCAGTCCTTCGGCCTCACCGGCGTGCATCTCGGCTGCGAGCACGGCGTGTGCGGCGCCTGCACGATCCTGGTCGACGGCCGGGCGGTGCGGTCCTGCCTGATGCTCGGCGTCCAGGCCGACGGCGCCACCGTCGAGACCGTGGAGGGCCTGACCGAGAGCGGGCGCATCCGCGACCTGCAGGACGCCTTCCACGCCCGCAACGCCCTGCAATGCGGCTACTGTACCCCCGGCATGCTGGTGACGGCCGCCGAGCTCCTGGACGACGCGGACGCGGCGGCGTCGCGCGCGGCGATCCGCGCGGCGATCGCGGGCAATTACTGCCGCTGCACCGGCTACCACGCCATCGTCGACGCGATCGCGGCGACCGCCGAGGCGCGCCGGCAGGGTCGCCAGAATGCAGGCCGGGAGGCCGCCGAATGAGCGCGGATCCGGGCGGCCTCACCTTCCTCGACCGGCCGAACAGCTATATCGGCCGCTCGGTCCCGCGGCCGAACGCCCGGCGCCTCCTCGAGGGCCGAGGCGTCTACGTGGACGACGTGGCCGTCGCCCGCCTCGGCCACGTGGCCTTCCTGCGCAGCCCCCACGCCCACGCCCGCATCGTCGCGCTGGAGACCGCGGACGCCGCGGCGATGCCCGGCGTGATCGCGGTGGTGACCGGCGCCGAGCTGGCGGAGGTGTGCGCGCCCTGGGTCGGCGTGCTCGGCCACTTCAAGGGTCTGCGCTCGGCGCCCCAGCACGCGCTGGCGATCGACCGGGTGACCTGGGTCGGCGAGCCGTTCTGCGCCGTGGTCGCGCGCGGCCGGGCCGAGGCCGAGGACGCGCTGGCCGCCATCATGGTCGAGTTCGACCCGCTCCCCGCCGTCGTCGACATGGAGGCGGCGCTCGATCCCGCGACGCCGGCGATCCACGCCGAACTCGGCGACAACCTCGCCTTCGAGCGCGTCCTCGACGTCGGCGACGTCGACGCGGCCTTCCGCGACGCCGCCGTCGTGGTCGAGGAGACCTTCCAGTTCGGCCGGCACACGGGCGTATGCCTGGAGCCGCGGGCGATCCTCGCGGACTGGGCGGCGGCGGACGGGATGCTCACCGTCCACCATTCCTTCCAGGCGCCGCACATGATGCAGGACATCCTGTGCAAGCACCTCGCTCTGCCCGAAGGGGCGGTGCGGGTGATCTGCAAGGATGTCGGCGGCTCCTTCGGGATCAAGGTCCACATCTACCCCGACGAGATGGCGACCTGCGCGCTGGCGCTGATGCTGAAGCGCCCGGTCAAGTTCGTCGCCGACCGGCTGGAGAGTTTCCAGAGCGACATCCACGCCCGCGACCATCGGGTCACCGCCCGGATGGCCTTCTCGGCCGAGGGCGACATCCTCGCCCTCGACATGGACGACCTCACGGGCATCGGGCCCTACTCGGTCTACCCGCGCACCAGCGCGGTCGAGGCCAACCAGGTCGTCAACCTGACCGGCGGTCCCTACCGGCACCGGCATTACCGGGCTCGGGCCCGGGTCGTGCTGCAGAACAAGGCGCCGACCTGCCAGTACCGGGCGGTGGGCCACCCGATCGCCACGATGGTCGCCGAGGGGCTCGTCGACCTGGGCGCCGCCCGGCTCGGGCTCGATCCCCTGGCCGTGCGCGAGCGGAACGTCATCCCCGACGACGCCTATCCCTGCGCGGGCGTCTCGGGGATCAAGCTGGAGAAGCTGTCCCACCAGGCGGCGCTCGCCAAGCTCAAGGCGATGATGGACTACGATGCCCTGCGGGCCGAGCAGGCGGGCCTGCGCGCGCGGGGGATCCACCGGGGCATCGGGCTCGCGGCCTTCATCGAGATCACCAACCCGTCGGCGGCCTTCTACGGGGTCGGCGGCGCGCGCATCTCCTCCCAGGACGGCTGCACGATCCGGCTCGATCCCCAGGGCGGTGTCGTCGCGGCGGTCAGCGTCACCGAGCAGGGCCAGGGCACCGAGGGCATCATCGCGCAGATCGTGGCGACCGCCACCGGCGTGCCGATGGACAAGGTCCGGGTGATCTCGGGCGACACGCAGGCGACCCCCTACGGCGGCGGGACCTGGGCCTCGCGCGGGGCCGGCATCGGCGGCGAGGCGGCGTGGCAGGCCGGCAAGGCGCTGCGCGGCAACGTCCTGGCGGTGGCGGGCGCGATCCTGCAGGCCGATCCCGGGAGCCTCGACGTGCGCGACGGCGCCGTGGTGGACGCGGCCACCGGGACCGAGCGCATGCCGCTCGCGGAGCTCGGCCGCATCGTCTACTTCCGCCCCGACACGCTGCCGCCGGGCGTGCAGCCGGAGTTCGTGGCGACCCGCCACTACGTGCCGAAGGATTACCCCTTCGCCTTCACCAACGGCGTGCAGGCCTCCTACGTCGAGGTCGACACCGAGACGGGCTTCGTGCGGCTGCTGAAGCACTGGTGCGTCGAGGATTGCGGCACCGTGCTGAATCCGCTCCTCGTCGACGAGCAGATCCGCGGCGGCATCGTCCAGGGGATCGGCGGCGCCCTGTTCGAGCACTGCCTCTACGACAGCGAGGGCCAGCTCCTGAACGGGTCGATGGCCGACTACCTCGTGCCGATGGCCGGCGAGATGCCCGACATCGCGGTCGCTCACGTGGTCTCGGCCACCGCGTCGTCCGAGATCGGCGCCAAGGGCGCGGGCGAGGCCGGCACCGCCGGCGCGCCGGCCGCGGTCGTCAACGCCATCAACGACGCGCTCGCGCCGCTGAACGCCCGGGTCGCGCGCCAGCCGGTGACGCCCGAGGTCGTGCTGGAGGCGCTGGGACTGATCTGAACGGATATCGGGAACCGGTCCGCACGAACGAGACCGGTCCCGACGGGGAAACGCCGACGGAGGGACGAAGGGATGGGAACGGGCTTCGACAGGCGCCGGATGCTCCAGGGCGGCGCCGCCGCATCCGCGCTGGCGCTCGCCGCCCCGGCGCTCCTGCGCGCCGCGGCCGCGCAGGACGGTCCGATCCGCATCGGCTTCCCGGTACCGCTCACCGGCGCCTTCGGGGCCGAGGCGAACGATCAGGTCCGCGCCGCCCAGCTCGCCGTCAAGGAGTTCAACGAGTCCGGCGGCTTCCAGGGCCGCAACGCCGAGCTCCTGGTGCGCGACGACAAGCTCAATCCCGGGGAGGCCGCGACCCGGACCCTCGAGCTGATCGAGAAGGACAAGGTCAATGTCCTGGTCGGCGGCCTGTCGGCGGCGGTGACGCTCTCGATCAACAACGTCGCCCGCGAGCGGGGCGTGATCTACAACTCGATCAGCCAGTCCGACGCGATCAACGAGGCCAAGGATTTCGGCCGCACGACCTTCCACGAGGCCCTGAACCCGCACATGACCGCGGGTGCGGTCGGCCGCTACGTCTTCCCGAAATCGGGCAAGCGGGTCGCCTTCCTCAGCGCCGACTACGCCTACGGCCACGAGATGATGCGCGGGTTCAAGCGCGCCGGCGAGGCCTTCGGCATCGAGGTCGTCGCCGACATCCGCCACCCGATCGGCGCCTCCGACTACTCGGCCTTCCTGCCCCGCATCGCGGCGCTCAAGCCCGACGTGCTCTGCCTGTGCAATTTCGGCCGGGACCAGGTGGTCTCGATCCAGCAGGCCACCGAGTTCGGCCTGAAGCGCAGGACCAAGCTCGTCGCGCCGGTGCTCCTGTTCACCGCGCGCAAGGCCGGCGGCGACGCCTTCGACGGCGTGATCGGCGGCACCTCCTACTACTGGCGCCTGGAGGACAGCGTGCCCTCCGCCAAGGCGTTCAACGACCGGTTCCGGGCCGCCTACAACGGCGCCGTGCCCTCCGATTACGGGGCGCTGGGCTATGCCGGCGTCCGCTCGGTGCTGGAGGGGGTGAAGGCCGCCGGGTCGGTCGAGACCGACAAGGTCGTGGCCGCCATGGAGGCCCTGAAGGCCGATTTCTACAAGGGGCCCCAGAGCTTCCGGAAATGCGACCACCAGTCGGTGCAGTCGGTCCTGATCGTCGAGGCGAAGTCGAAGGACATGAAGACCCCGGACGACGTCTTCACGATCCTCGGCACGGAGGGGCCGGACGAGCGCTTCCTGCGCGGCTGCGACGAACTCGGCCACAAGGCGTGAGGCGCTCCGTGCGAACCCGCGGGAGGGCGCGGCCTTGAGCGACATCGCGATCGGCGGCTTCCCCCTCGATCTCCTCGCGCTCCAGCTCGTGACCGGCATCGCGCTCGGGGCGATCTACGTGCTCGTCGGCATCGGCCTGTCGCTGATCTTCGGGCTGATGAACGTGGTCAACTTCGCCCACGGCGCCTTCTTCATGGTCGGCGCCTATGTCGGGGTCTTCCTCTACGGCTACACCGGCAGCTTCTGGCTCAGCCTCGTCGCGGCGCCGCTGGCGATGGGGCTCCTCGGGCTCGCCGTGGAGCGCGTGCTCGTGCGCCCCCTCTACGGGCGCGGCATCGACGACCCGCTGCTCCTCACCTTCGGCCTGTCCTACGTCATGGTCGAGAGCGTGCGCATCGCCTTCGGGCTGACCGGGCTGCCCTTCGCGGCGCCGCCCGAGCTGCGCGGCGCCGTCGATCTCGGCATCGGCTACTTCCCGCTCTACCGCCTGTTCCTGATCGGCTTCGCGCTGGCCGTGGTGGGCGCCCTGTGGCTGTTCATCGAGCGCACGCCCTTCGGCCTCGTGATCCGCGCGGGCGCCCGCGACCCGCAGATCGTGCAGGTGCTCGGCATCGAGATCGCCAAGGTCTGGCTCGCGGTCTTCGCCCTGGGCTGCGCGCTTGCCGGGCTCGCCGGCATCCTCGCCGCGCCTCTCCAGGGCGTCACGCCCGAGATGGGGATCCCGGTTCTGGCCGAAGCCTTCGTGGTGACGGTGGTCGGCGGCATGGGCTCGCTGGCCGGCGCCGTGCTCGCCGGGCTGATCGTCGGCGTGGTGGTGGCGATGACGTCGCTCGTCGCCCCCGACATGACCAAGATGGCGATCTTCGCCCTCATGGCCCTGGTGCTGCTCGTGCGCCCCCGCGGCCTCCTCGGGCGGGCCGGAGCCCTCGGATGAGCGCCCGCGCCCCTGCCCCCGCCGTCACGAAGGCCGGAGCGCGGCCGACGGCCCGGCCGGGCTCCGGCCGGACCGGCCGACGGCTCGCGTGGTGCGGCCGGCACCGCGTCGCCCTGACGCTCGCCTTCCTCGTCGTGTTCCCCTGGATCGCGCCCTATCAGGCGCTCGCCGTGAACATCCTGGTGCTCGGCCTCTACGCCCTCGGGTTCAACCTGCTGTTCGGCTATACCGGGCTCCTGTCCTTCGGCCACGCCGCCTTCCTGGGCGGCGGCGCCTACGGCTGCGGCATCGCCATCGTCCGGTACGGGCTGCACCCGGTCCTGGGCCTCGCCGCCGGCACGCTGCTCGCCACCGGGATCGCCGCCGCCATGGGCGTGCTCGCGATCCGCACCCGCGGCATCTACTTCGCGATGACGACGCTGGCGCTGTCGATGTGCGTCTACTACGCCTTCTACCAGGCGGAAGCCTTCACCGGCGGCGAGAACGGCCTGCGCGGTATCAACGTGCCGGCGCTGGCCCTCCCGGGCTTCAGCCTCAATCTCCTCGACCCGGTGGTGAAGTACTACGCCGCGCTGGCGGTGGTCGGGGTCGCGGTCTGGCTGTTCTCGCGCCTCCTGTCCTCGCCGTTCGGGGCCGCCCTCGAGGCGATCCGCGAGAACGAGGGCCGGGCGCAGGCCTGCGGCTACGACGTGCGCCGCATGAAGCTCGTGGCCTTCGTGATCTCCGGGGCCCTGTGCGGTCTCGCGGGCGGTCTTCAGGCGATCCACCTCTCGATCGTACCGATCGAGACGATGCACTATTCGACCTCCGGGCAGGCGGTGATGATGGCGCTGCTCGGCGGCATGGGGACCTTCTTCGGTCCGTTCGTGGGGGCCGCGACCTACGCGCTCCTGCAGGACGGGCTCGCCACCGTCACGAGCCACTGGCAGCTCTTCGTCGGCGCCATCTTCATCGCCTTCGTGCTGTTCCTGCCGCTCGGTATCTGGGGCGAGGTGCTGGCGCGCCTGAGGAGGGCCGGATGGTGAGCGCCGCCCCGGCCGTCGCCGCGCCCGGTGCGGCGACGGGTGCGGCGCCCAGTGCGGCGCCGCCGATCCTCGCCGCGGAGAGGCTCGGCAAACGGTTCGGGCATTTCCGTGCCCTGTCCGACGTGACCGTCGCGTTCCCGGAGGGTGGCATCACGGCGATCATCGGGCCGAACGGTGCGGGCAAGTCGACCTTCTTCAACCTGATCTCCGGCGCCGTCCCGCCGAGCGAGGGCCGCGTGCTGTTCCGCGGGCGCGACATCACCGGCGCGGCCCCGCACGCCTTCGCCCGGATGGGCATCGCCAAGTCGTTCCAGATCACCAACGTCTTCCCGCACCTCACGGTGCGCGAGAACGTGCGGGTGGCCGCCCAGGCGCGGCGCGTCCGCTTCGCGTTCTTCCGCGACCGCGCGGCCTACCCCGAGCTGACGGAGCGGGCCGAGGCGCTGCTGGGCGAGGTCGGGCTCGGCGTCCGGATGGACCGCCTCGCCCGGGAACTCGCCCACGGCGAGCAGCGGGCCCTGGAGATCGCGGTGGCGCTCGCCGCCGAGCCGCGCCTCCTCCTGCTCGACGAGCCGACCGCCGGGATGAGCCCCGAGGAGACGCGGGAGATGATGGACCTCGTGCAGCGCCTCGCCGAGACCCGGACCCTGATCCTCGTCGAGCACAAGATGAAGCTCGTCATGGGCCTGTGCCGCCGCCTCGTCGTCCTGCACCAGGGCCAACTCCTGGCCGAGGGCAGCCCCGACGACATCCGCGCGCATCCCGAGGTGCGCCGCGTCTACCTGGGCAACACGGCGGGCAAGACCGCATGAGCGCCGCCCCGCAGCGCGACGCCGCCCAGCCGCTCCTGGCGGTCGAGAACCTGCGGGCGTGGTACGGCCATTCCCACATTCTCCAGGGCCTCTCGCTGGAGGTGCGTCCCGGCGAGATCGTCACGCTGGTCGGCCGCAACGGCGCCGGTAAGACCACCACGCTGAAGGCGATCATGGGTCTCGTGGCGAAGCGCGCGGGCCGCGTCACCTTCGCGGGGGCCGAGATCCTCGACCGGCCGCCCCACGAGCGCTTCCACCGGGGCCTCGCCTACGTGCCGGAGGAGCGGCGCATCGTGCCGGGGCTGACCGTGGAGGAGAACCTGCGCCTCGGCATCCTGGCCGCCAGAGGCGCGCGCGCGACGCGCCGCGACGAGGCGCGGCGGATCGAGGTCATCGCCGAGACCTTCCCGCGGCTCAAGCAGCGCCTGAAGCAGGAGGCGGTCACGATGTCGGGCGGCGAGCAGCAGATGCTCGCCATCGCCCGGGCGCTCATGGCCGAGCCCGTGATGGTGCTCCTCGACGAGCCCTCCGAGGGGATCATGCCGATCCTCGTCGAGGAGATGTTCGCGCAGTTCGTCGCGATGAAGCGGGCCGGCACCACGATCCTGCTCGTGGAGCAGAACGTCGAGCTCGCCCTCGACGTCTCCGACCGCGTCTACATCGTCGACGGCGGCGCCGTCGTCTACCACGCCCCCGCGGCCGCTCTGCGGGACGATCCCGAGATCCAGGCGCGCTACTGCGCGGTCTGAGCGCCCGCGCCGGCCGAGCGGGCACTGCATCAGGAGGAGACCAGGATGGACATCGCTGGCGCGTATCGGATCCCGGTCGCGCGGGAGGCCGTCTGGGCGGCGCTGAACGATCCGGACGTGCTCGCCCGCTGCATCCCGGGCTGCAAGGAGCTGGTGCAGGTCTCCCCGGAGGAGATGACCGCCAGGGTCGCCCTGAAGATCGGGCCGGTCTCGGCGACCTTCACGGGCACGGTCCGCCTGGAGGACTTGCGTCCCCCCGAGGGCTACAGCCTCGTCGGCCAGGGCAACGGCGGCATGGCGGGCTTCGCCAAGGGCCGCGCCGCGGTCAGCCTCGCGGCCGAGGGCGGCGAGACGCTCCTGAGCTACACCGCCAAGGCCGAGGTCGGCGGCAAGATCGCGACGCTGGGCGGCCGGCTCATGCAGGCGACCGCGCGCAAGCTCGCCGACGAGTTCTTCGGCAAGTTCGCCGCCGAACTCGGGGCGGCCGGCGACCCGGCCGCATCGAGGGCGGCCGAGGCCTAGGCCGGCCGCCGCGCCTCAACCGCGGCGGCTGGGGCGGTCGCGCGCGGGGCCGGCTCGCCGAAGTCCGGTCATCGCTGCGTTCCGATCTGCAGCACATTGAACCCGCGCTGCCTGTACGTCTCAATGAACGCTGCGAACGGGGGCTTCGCGCCCTGTGCCTGAGCGACGCGAAGGACGGCGGCACAGCCGCGCCGCGGGCTCTCGACCGTGCGGCCGTCGAGCGAGGCCGCGGGCGCCATGCCGGCTTGCCACCGCGCCTTCAGCGCCGTGACGGCCCTGCCGGCCGTCCGGCAATCGGGATAGGCAAGGGACACGAGGAGCGCCGGGCCCGCCTTGCCCTGGTAGTCGGCCACGAGACCGCCGGCATAGGCCGGGACGCCGTCCGGATCTTGTTCGCGCCGGTCGTCGACCGCCTTCGCCTTGGCGGCCATCTCGGTCGGGGCCGACAGGACGGCGGCAGGATCGCCGGGGGGCGTGCCCATCAGCGGCGTGACGACGGCCGCTTGGACGATCGCGCCCGGGTCGCGGTCATCCGCGGTGGCCATGCCCGCCAGCGCCGTGGCGACCGCCCCGTGATCCGCCGCGCTCCGTCCGACCCCGGTGAGGTTCTCCAGATCCGCGGCCGCGGACGCCTGGGCGACGACCCGATCGATCGCCAGCACCGCGCTGGTCTCGCCCATGGGTCCGGACCAGGGATTGGTCGGCTGCCGATTCCTCAGACTCACGGCGCGCGGCTCACCGTTGGCGAGAATGCGCGGTGCGGTCGTGACCGGTCGGAAGGTCCTGTCCTGTAGCTTGCCGATCAGGTTGTCTGCCGCCGCCTTCGTCGCCAGTCCCCAGTAGCTCACGCGCGCCGGAGGCTGGCCGAAGGCTGCGAAATAGGAAATGTCGTCGAACGGGATGCCGGCGGTCTCGGTCCATGTCCGCGCGCCGCCATAGCTGAGCACGTTCAGCGGGCGAATGCTCTCGTGGAAGGCCATGCGCCGCAGGGCGGCATCGCTCAACGCGCCGCCGGCCGCCTCGGACAGCGCTCGGACGTCCAGGAAGACGATCGGCATCGGATCGGACGTCGCGAGGGCGGAATCCGGTACCGTGCGGAGAGCCGCCTCCAGATTGCCGGCCGCCCGCGCCGCCGGCACGATCATCAGGGCCGAGACCGAGACGGCGACGAGGCGCGATGAAACTGTGTGCCGGAGCGTTCGGGTCAAGATGAATCCCATGCCTTCGGGTCCCTCGGATGCGCCGCGCGTTCATCGGCCAAGTCGACGATCGCGACGGGCAAGAAGAGGTGTCTGCCGTGTTCGCCTGATCGTCCCTGTACAGGGTCTCTGCCGTGTCGATCTCTCGAGTCTAGCAGGGCGGCTCTCGGCCTCCACTAGGGAGGGTGACCTATTGACCGTGCCGCCCGGATCGCGCCCATCGGATGCCCGGCTCCCTCGCGGCGAGCGACGATCGACGAAGGCGGTTCGGGGAGAGCCGTGACGGGCGTGCCCGCCGGATGGGCTCCGGGCACGCAGCCGCAACGTCGGGCTCGTCGACCGGGCGCGGCTGCACGAGGCCGGAGATCTGTCGGAGGACCGCGGTCGGATCGTCTCGGTCAGATGCGATCCGCCACCTCCGGGTGCCGGGGATCGACCGTCGTCGGGCGCGGGCGGACACGCACGACCGGACCGTGACGTGGGCCGCAGCGCCTCGTCCCGAGTCCGTGCCGGACATCATCTCACGCGAGCGATTCTCCGGTCCGATCGCGCATCGTCAGGATCGCGGCGAGCGAGATGGCCGACAGCACGGCCACGTAGAGACCCGGCCCCGTAGGCCATGCCAGGTGGTGGACGATCCAGGTCGCGGCCATCGGGGCGGTGCCCCCGACCAGCGCCATCGAGGCGTTGAAGCTGATCGCCAGCGCCGTGCAGCGCGAGCGGTGCTGGAACATCTCGACGAACGCGGTCGGCACCACGGCGGCGTTGCCGGCGATCAGGATCGCGAACGCGACCTGGCTCAGGACGATCAGGAGCGTGTCGCCGGTGGTTAGCAGCATGAACAGCGGCCACGACAGGATCGTCAGGCCCGCCCCGGTCAGGACCAGAACGCGCTTGCGTCCGAAGCGGTCGGACAGGGCTCCGGCGATCGGGATGCACGCGGCTTGAACCACCATGGCAAGGGTGTTGATGAGAAACGCCGTGTGTTGCGGGAGACCCGACACGGTATGCAGGAAGGTCACGAGGTAGACGAACACCACGTAGAAGCCGCAGGCCAGGCCGAGATTCATCGCGAAGGCGCGCAGCATGGCGGCGCCGTCGATCTCGACGGCCATGCGCAGCGGTGAGCGCCGGTCCGCCGGCGCCTGATCTTCGCGCAACACGGTCTCGGCGTGCGCGTCGTCGATGTGCCGGCGCAGGGCGAAGATGAAGACGCCGAGCACGATCCCGAACAGGAACGGCAGGCGCCAGCCCCACAGATGCACGTCCTCGGGGGTGAGCAGCCCGGTGACGAGCGTCCCGGAAATGGAGCCGAGCAGGATCCCGCCGGCGGCCCCGATGCAGGCGAGGCTGCCGGCCAGCCCGCGGCGCGCGGGGGCCGCGGTCTCGGACAGGAAGATGGCCGAGGAGGTGTACTCGCCGCCCACCGAGAGGCCCTGGCCGAGGCGCAGCAGCACGAGCAGGACCGGCGCGAGGAGCCCGGCGGACGCGTAGGTCGGCAGGCAGCCCATCAGGAAGGTCGAGACCGCCATGAGGCCCGCCGACAGCAGGAGTGCCCTCTTCCGCCCGTAGCGGTCGCCGATGTGACCGAACACGATGCCGCCGATCGGACGCATGAAGAAGGCCGCGGCGAAGACCGCGAAGGCCGAGAGCAGCGACGTCGTGGGACTAGCGGACGGGAAGAAGTTCCGGCCGATGACGGCGCTGAAGTACCCGTAGGTGGCGAAATCGTACCATTCGAGCGCGTTGCCGATGGCGCCGGCGACCACGGAGCGACGCCGCGCCGTGCTGGGGGTTTTCGGGCCGTCGCCGATCGCCCCGGAACTGATCGGCACAGGCGGCTCACCGTACGGAGGGGTGAAATGCATGATCCGCCCGCCCTTCCGCCGAAATCAGTCTTGAAGCTAGACTGAAACGCCGATCTTGGCGAGACAATAGATAAAGAGGGATAACGCCCCGCGGACCGACAGGGAAAATGCTGGCGGCGAACAGGCGATCGGCGCCCGCGCCGCGGAAGGCCCGTTCGCCGAACCGGGCTCTGATGCGCCTATCCCGGCCAGACCGCGATCGGGACAGCCTCGGCCGTCACGATGGCCCGGGGCCGGCGGGCAGGTCCGCAGCGTCGGCCGCCGCCGCGAACGCGCGACGGGACCGCTCGATCTCGGCGTGGTGCGTCTCGGCCCAGATCCACACGCCGCAGAACGCGGCTCCCAAGCTCCGGCCGAGCGGGGTCAGCGCGTAGTCCACGCGCGGCGGGATCACCGGGTGGACCGTCCGCCGGACGAGACCGTCCCGCTCCATCTGCCGGACGGTCTGCGTCAGCATCTTCTGGCTGATCCGACCGACGGCCTTGCCGAGCTGCGTGAACCGGAGGGTGCCGTGCTCCTCCAGGGCTTCGAGGATCAGCATGGTCCACTTGTCGGCCACCTGACCGATGATGTCGTTCACCAGGGCCTCGATCGCCGGATCGGCGTCCTGCGGGACCGGGCCGCGCCGCTTCGCCTCGATCGCGGGGTCAGGATTGGACCGGCGCATCCGACACTCTCCTTTCGGTAAGTACAAATCTTTTCGGTGCCTACTTCAGGCTGGAGAGTGTGGGCCATACCCTCTGCGGCGGCAACAACGAGGGTCGCCACCATGAAGACTTCAGGCAACACGGTTCTCATCACCGGCGGCGGATCCGGGATCGGAGCGGCGCTGGCGCAGCGCTTCCACGACCTGGGCAACACTGTCATCGTCGCCGGTCGTCGGGTCGAGGCCCTGGACCGGGTCACGGCCGGCCGGCCGGGCATGCACGCGATGCCGCTCGACATCGCGGAGGCCGGCGACATCGCGGCGTTCGCCGAGCGGATCATCGCCGAGCACCCGACCCTGAACGTGGTGATCAACAACGCCGGGATCATGCGCCTCGAGGCGCTGGATCGGGCCCGCGACCTCTCCGATGCGGAGGCGACGATCACCACCAACCTGCTCGGCCCGATCCGCCTGACGGACGCGCTCGTCGCGCATCTGGTCACGCGCCCGGACGCGGCGCTGATCAACGTGTCGTCCGGGCTGGCCTTCGTGCCCCTGACGACGACGCCGACCTACTCGGCGACGAAGGCGGCGATCCACAGCTACACGGTCTCGCTGCGCGAGGTTCTGAAGGGCAAGGTCGAGGTGATCGAGCTCGTGCCCCCGGCGGTGCAGACGGATCTGACGCCCGGCCAGGCCACGCGCGCGGGCTACCTGCCGCTGGCCGACTTCATCGACGAGGTCATGGTCCTGTTCCAGCAGCAGCCCACGCCGCGCGAGATCCTGGTGCAGCGCGTCGCCTTCCAGCGCAACGCCGAGGCCGAACACCGCTTCGACGCGGCCGTCGCGACCTTGAACGAGGCCGCCCGCGCGGCCCGCGCAGCGCAGCGGTGAGGCCCGCGCCGTCGCGCGGGCGCGGTCAGTGCTCTGTCGACCCAACCTGGAGAAGATCGATGCCGTTCGCCAATTTCAAGATCCCGCAGGGCATGATGACCGGTGCGCAGAAGGCGGATCTGGTTCACCGCGCGACGGATCTGCTGGTCTCCTACTTCGGAGAGGCCGCGCGACCGCACACCATGGTCCTGGTCGATGAGGTCGTCGACGGCGGCTACGGTCGCGGGGACGCGGTGTTCGACCTCGCGGCCCTGCGACGCCTGCAGGCGCAGCAGGAGCCGGGTTCACGCTGACGGATCCGAGCCTCGGCGCGAGTGAGATCTTCGCGCGTCAAGACGGCCCGGGTCCGGTCGGCGGCGCCCCGGGTCAGGCGGAGAGCGAGGCGTCTCCGGCAGCGTAGCGGCTCGGCGGCCGCGCGAGCCCGAGATGGTCGCGCAGGGTCGCGCCCGCGTAGTCGCGCCGGAACAGGCCGCGGCGCTGGAGGATCGGAACGACCGCGTCCACGAAGGTCTCCAGCCCGTCGGGCAGGACGTCCGGCATCAGGTTGAAGCCGTCGGCGGCGCCCGCCCGGAACCACGCCTCGATGTCGTCGGCGATCGCCTCCGGCGTCCCAGCGACGATGCGGTGGCCGACGCCGCCGCCCAGCGCCCGCAGCAGCTGGCGCACGGTCAGCCCGTCCCGCCGGGCGAGCGCCATGGTGCCCAAGAACATCGTGTGGTTGGCGTCGGGCGGGAGCGGCAGCGGGTCCGGCAGCGGCCGGTCGAGGTCGAGCCGCGCGGGATCGATCCGCAGCGTCCCGGCGAGCCGCGCGAGGCTGTACTCGACCGGCACGAGGTTCCAGAGCGCGTCCTGGCGTCGCCGCGCCTCGGCCTCCGTGGAGCCGATCACCGTGGCGAGGCCGGGCAGGATGACCAGCGCGTCCGGGGCGCGGCCGTAGCGCGCCGCGCGGGCGCGCAGGTCCCGCGCATAGGCCGCCCCGTCCGCGACGGTCTGGGCCAGGGAGAACACCGCGTCGGCGGTGGCGGCGGCGAGCTCGCGCCCGTCCTCCGAGCCGCCCGCCTGGAAGGTCACCGGGCGCCCCTGCGGGCTGCGCGGCACCGTGAGCGGTCCCTCGACCGCGTAGTGGGCGCCGCGGTGGCGGATTGCGTGGACCTTCCCGGTGTCGACGAACCGCCCGCCCGCCTTGTCGCCGACGAACGCGTCGTCCTCCCAGCTGTCCCACAGGGCGTGGACCAGCTCGGTGAACTCCCGCGCCCGGGCGTAGCGCGCCCCGTGCTCGGACGCGCCCGCGAAGCCGAAATTGCGGCCCGCGGCGGCATCGGCGGTGGTCACCACGTTCCAGCCGGCGCGGCCGCGGCTGACCATGTCCAGGCTCGCGAAGCGGCGGGCGAGATTGTACGGCTCGTTGTAGGTCGTCGAGGCGGTGGCGACGAGGCCGACATGGCTGGTCGCCGCCGCGACGCTCGCCAGCACCACGGTGGGTTCGAGGGCGTTGAACGGCCGGTAGTCTATCCGGTCGTTGATCGCCGGCGTGTCGGCCAGGAAGATCGCGTCGAGCTTGCCCCGCTCCGCGACGCGGGCGACGCGCACGAAGTGGTCGATGTCGACGAAGGCGTCCGGCCGGCTGTCCGGCAGCCGCCACGCGGACGGGTAGACGCCCGAGTGCAGTAGGTTGACGTTGAGATGCAGCGTGCGTCCGCTCATCGAACTCTCCGGATCAACGGACGCGCGGCAGAACCTGCTCGGCGAAGCGGCGCATCTCCGCCTCGAACGGCTGGAACTGCAGCATGAACAGGTCGATGCCGGCCGCGTGGAACGCCCGGATCCGCTCCGCCACGGTGGCGTAGCTGCCCACCAGCCCGGCGGCCGTGCCGCCGTTGGTGCCGACGTGGCGGGCGGCGGCCGCGTCGGTCTTGGCGAACATCACGCTGGCCGTGTCGGTCCGGGCGCGGGTGTCGGCGCGCAGGTCGGCGTCGCGCTGCGCCAGGGCGAGGAGCCGCGCGTGCTCGGCCTCCGCCGCCGCGTCGGTGTCCCGCGCGATCACGAAGGCCGAGAGGCCGTAGCGCAGCGGGCCGTTGGCGGCGGGCCGGCGGGCGACGTCGGCGATCAGGGCGGCGACGTCCTCCAGCGGCTGGCCGTTGATGAACCAGACATCCGCGTGGTCGGCCGCCAGCGCCCGGGCGGGCTCCGACTCGCCGCCGAGATAGATGGTCGGCCGCTTCCGGAACGTGCCGGCGGGGCGGAGCTGGTAATCCTCCACGCGGAAATGCGCCCCCGCGAACGTGACCCGCTCGCCGCGCATCAGCCGGTCCACGAGGCCGATCCACTCGCGGCCGTAGGCGTAGCGGTCGTCGTGCGCGGGGAACGGCAGGCCGGCCCGCTCGAACTCGGCCCGGTTCCAGGCATTCACGAGGTTCAGCGCGAAGCGGCCGCCGCTGATGTGCTCGATCTGGAGTGCCATCTTGGCGAGCACGACCGGGTGGTAGAGCCCGGGCTTGATCGCCGCGATGATCTCGATGCGCCGGGTGAGCGCCGCGAGGGCCGCCGCCCCCGTCCAGGCCTCGAGCTGGTCGCGGTCCCCGTCGTAGGGGTTCATCGTGTGCTGGGCGACCAGCACGGAATCGTAGCCCAGGGCCTCCGCCTCCAGGGCCAGGGCGCGGTTGCGCTCCCAGCTGGCGTCGTCCGGCTCGTCGGGGTCGTGGTGGGAGGCCCGGGAGCCGTGAACGGCCGCCCAGATGCCGAAGCGGGGTGCGTCGGTCGGTCCGGCCACGGCCTCAGCCCCGACCCACGGGCGCCTGCCAGATCGGCACGTCGGTGGCGTCGATCCGGCGCGGGATGAGCTTGGCCTCGTAGAACACGTCGGCGATGGCCTGCTGCTCGCCGAGCTGGGCGCGGTCCACCGGCTCGACCGCGTAGGTGCGGCGGCTGTTGGCGGCGGCCACCACCGCGGGCGGCAGGTCGCCCCAGATCGGCGCGAGGAGCGCCACCGCCTCCTGCGGGTTCGCCCGCATCCAGGCGCCGGCCTCGACCAGCGCCCGGTAAACCGTGGCGACGACCTCCGGCTGCGCGGCGACGAAGCTGTCGTTGACGAGGTAGTAGCGGTGATAGCTCGTCAGACCGGTGGCGTCGGCGACGACCCGCACCGGGCGCTTGGCCTGCGCGAAGGCGAGGAACGGGTCCCAGATCGACCACGCGTCGAGGCTGCCCTGCTCGAAGGCGGCCGCGCCCTCCGGTGCCTGGAGGTAGGCCGGCTTGATGTCGGAAAAACTCAGGCCGGCGCGCTTCAGGGCGGCGGCGAGCACGTAGTGGCTGCCCGAGCCCCGGGAGACGCCGACCGTGCGGCCCTTGAGATCCGCGACCGTGCGGATCGGCGAGCCCGCCGGGACGATGATCGCCTCGGCGGCCGGCGCGCCGCGCTCGCGGGCGTAGAAGGTCAGCGGCGCCCTGGCCGACTGCGTGAAGATCGGCACCGCGTCGGCGACGTCGGCGTGGATGTCCACGGCGCCGGCCGACATGGGCTCGATCACGCTGGTGAACAGGTGCCAGCTCGGGGTGAAGCCCAGCGGCGCGAGGCGCTCGGCGAGCGTCCCCTTCACCTTCAGCACGGTGAACAGCACCGAGGAGCGCTGCATGCTGATCTTCACCTCGCGGGGACCGGCCAGCACCGCGGGCGTGCCGAGCGCCAGGGTGGCGGCGGCGCCGAGGCCAGTGCGCAGTACCGATCGGCGGGACGGGGCGATCCGGCTCAACGTGTCGTCGGTCATCGAGATCTCGCGGATCGGACGGTGTGGTCGAAGGCAAGGCCGGATAGGCGCGGCGGTCCGGATAGTCCGCGACGGTCCGCGCCACATCTGGCTGCGTACTATTGAAGACCGGCGCCGATGACCGGATCAATGGAATAGGATTTCTATTTACTCGCGGAGTGGAAAAGCGCGTCCTCCCGATGGCGGTGCGCGCAGCAAGGCCGTCTTCCGAAGGCAGCGGAGGGCCCGTCTCATGTTGCGGGCGGCCTCGGCCGGCCCGATGGCTGGGCCGGATCCGGCGCCGCAGAGGATCTCCGTGACGCGCCCCCCGGGCGAAGAAAAGTATTTCCTCGGAGGATCGACTTGTAAATCAAACCTATTTCTGAAGAGGGTCTGCCGAGATGTTGGTTCCAAATGCCTGGTCGGCATCCGGATTCGGCTTGAGTGCGGAGATCATCTCACCGATTCCATGGCCGTGCGCCCGGGGGCGCGGGTCGGAATCGGGAACAGGAAGCCATGTCGCAGGCGGAAGCGGGGTGGGGTGCGGGTCCGAGCGCGCGCTACGAGGCGCTGGCGGATCGGTTTCGCCCGGTCTTCGCCGAGATCCGCGCCACCGCGGTCGAGCGGGACCGCACGCGTCGCCTGCCCCATGCCGAGATCGGCTGGCTGCGGGAGGCGAACTTCACCACCCTGCGTCTCGCCCTCGAGGAGGGCGGACACGGCGCCAGCCTTCCGGAGCTGTTCGCGCTGCTGATCGAGCTGTCCCAGGCGGATTCCAACGTCACCAACGCCCTGCGCGCCCATTTCGGCTTCACCGAGGACGCGCTGTGCTCCGCGTCGGCCGCGTGGCGCACCGCCTGGATCGCCCGGATCGGCGCCGGCGAGACGATCGGCAGCGGCGTTTCGGAGACGGGGCCCGCCAAGGTCGGCGCCTTCGACACGGTGGTCCGGCGCCGCGACGGGACCGCCGTCATCGACGGCCGGAAATTCTACACCACGGGCTCGCTGTTCGCGGATTACATCCACCTCTCGGCCGAGGACGAGGCGGGCGGCGCCGTGACCGCCGCGGTGCCGGTGCGCGCGCCGGGCGTGACCATCGTGGACGACTGGGACGGGTTCGGGCAGGCGCTCACCGCCAGCGGCACCGCGACCTTCGCGGACGTCGCGCTCGACCCGGCGCTGATCAAGCCGGATCCGGCGCGCTTCCCCTACGCCATGGCGTTCTTCCAGCTGGTGCATCTCGCCACGCTCGCCGGGATCGGCCGGGCCGCGGCCGAGGACGTGGCGCGGCTCGTGGCCGAGCGTTCCCGGGTCTACAGCCACGGCAATGCCGGGCGCGCGGCGGACGACCCGCAGATCCAGGCGGTGGTGGGGCGCGTCCGGGGGAACGCCTACGCGGCCGGCGCCGTGGTGCTGAAGGCCGCCGAATCCCTCCAGCGGGCCTACGACGCGCATCGGGCCGGCGACGGCGCGGCGGCGGACCGGGCGGCGACGCTCGCCGATGTCGAGGTCAACCAGGCGGTGAGCGTGGTGACCGATCTCGTGCTCCAGGCCACGACGAGTCTGTTCGACGCGCTGGGCGCCTCGGCGGTGAAGGCGGGCCTCGGACTCGACCGCTACTGGCGCAACGCCCGCACCATCGCGTCCCACAACCCGCGGATCTACCGGGACCGGATCGTCGGGGCCTTCGCGGTCACGGGCGCGCCGCCGCCGCGGCAGTACCGCGTCGGATCGGCGTGAGGCGACCGTGCCGCGCCGCCGCGACCGCCTGCGCCTGGGCGCCTGCCTGGACCCAGGCGGGCACCACGTCGCCGCGTGGCGGCACCCGTCCGCGCAGGCGGATGCCGGGAGCAACGCCGCCCATGACCGGCAGATCGCCCGGACCGCGGAGGCCGCGAAGTTCGACCCGGTTTTCCTCGCCGACGGGGTCAGCATCCGGGGCGACGACCTCGACGCCCTGAGCCGGACGGCGATCCGCTACGTCGGCCCGGTCGAGCCGCCGTCCCTGCCGGGGGACCGCGACGGTTTCGCCGCGCGCGTCGTCCCCGAACTGCAGCGCCGGAGCCTGTTCCGAGAGGACTATGAGGGACCGACGTTGCGTGAGAATCTCGGCCTGCCCCGGCCGGTGGGGCGAGGCAGCGTGCCAGACGATGAGCCGTGACGATGAGCCGTGACGATGAACCCCCGCCGGCGCGCCGGCGCTTCCTCGCTCAGGGCGCGGCGGCGGCCGCGGCCGCGCTCGCCGGCGGGCCGGCCCGGGCGGAGGAGGCGGCGCCCCCGGCCGTTCCCGAATGGATGAAGATCCCGGGCGCCGATGTCGGCAGCCAGACCTACGGCCGGCCCTCGCGCTTCGAGGACGGCGTCATCCGCAACGTCCCGCAGGGTCTGAAGCAGTATATCTCGGCGTCGAGCCGCACGCCGCTGCAGGATCTCGACGGCATCCTGACGCCCAACGGCCTGTTCTACGAGCGCCACCACGGCGGCATCCCGGACATCGATCCCGCCCGGCACCGGCTGATGATCCACGGGCTCGTCGAGACACCGCTGATCCTCACCATGGAGGACATCCGCCGCTTCCCGTCGGAATCGCACATCTACTTCCTCGAATGCTCGGGCAACCCGGGCTTCGAGGCCATCAAGGGGCGGACAGCGTCGGATCTCGTCGGTCTCGTCAGCTGCGCCGAATGGACGGGCGTGCGCCTCGCGACCGTGCTGGCGGAGGCCGGGCTCAAGCCGGACGCGCGGTGGATCGTGGCCGAGGGCGCGGACGCGGCCGCGCTGACCCGCAGCATCCCGATCGCCAAGTGCCTCGACGACGCCCTGCTGGTCTACAGCCAGAACGGGGAGCGGCTGCGCCCGCAGCAGGGCTACCCGCTCCGGGTGCTCCTGCCCGGCTACGAGGGCAACATGAGCGTGAAGTGGCTGCGCCGGCTCAACGTCACGGCGGAGCCGGCCTATTCGCGCGAGGAGACGTCGAAGTACACCGACCTGATGCCCGACGGCACGGCCCGGCAATTCACCTTCGTCATGGAGGCCAAGTCGATCATCACGCGGCCCTCGGGCACCCAGCGGATCGCCCCCGGCTTCCGCGAGATCACCGGCCTCGCCTGGAGCGGGCGCGGGCGGATCCGCGGCGTGCAGATCTCGACCGACGGGGGCGCGAGCTGGCGGGACGCGGTGCTGCAGGAGCCGGTGCTCAACCGGGCGCTGACGCGCTTCCGCCTGCCCTGGCACTGGGACGGCACGCCGACCACCATCGCGAGCCGGGCGATCGACGAGACCGGGTACGTCCAGCCGAGCTTCGACGCGCTGACGGCGGTGCGCGGCCTCAAATCCTTCTACCACAACAACGCGGTCGTGCCCTGGCGCATCGGGCCGGACGGCGAGGTGACCAATGGCTACGCGTGAAGCGAGCGCCGCCGTCGGCATGGCCCTGGTGCTCGCCTGCGCGGGGTCGGCGCCGGCGAGCGAGCGCCTCGGGATCGGGCGCCCGGCCTCGGAGGCGGAGATCGCCGCCTGGAACATCGACATCGACCGCGACGGGCGGAAGCTGCCGCCGGGACACGGCAGCGTCGCCCAGGGGCGCGCGGTCTTCGACGCGCAGTGCGCGTCCTGCCACGGCGGGCGGGGCGAGGGCGGGACCGGCGAGCGGCTCGTCGGCGGGCGGGGTACGCTCGCCTCGGCGAAGCCGCTCAAGACCGTCGGCAGCTTCTGGCCCTACGCGCCGACCCTGTTCGACTACATCCGGCGGGCGATGCCGATGAACGCACCGCAATCGCTCAGCGCCGACGAGGTCTACGCGGTCTCGGGCTACGTGCTGTACCTGAACGGGCTCGTCCCGGAGAGCGCCGTGCTCGACGCCGCCACCCTGGCCGCCGTCCGCATGCCGAACCGCGACGGGTTCGTTCCCGATCCCAGGCCCGACGTGAGACCCTGACGGGAGCGGCGTACCCGATGAGGCCGCCCCGGTCCCGCCCGCCGCCGTGCCGCCACGGCGCTGTGGCCGTTCGGCCACTGTCTTCGCAACATTATTACATTCGGTTGTCGGGGCGTTGACCCGGCCGGTCGCCGCGGCAAGTATCCTCCGGCCAAGGTTTTCCGGGCACGGCTCGGAGCCGGAACGGGACGCCGGCGCGCTCTTCGCGCCGCATCCGGATCTGCCCCGCACCTGTGGACGGGGCGTTCCCGCCCTGCGCGGCCGCCGGTGCCGCGCGCCGGGACGGTCCGGCGGCGGCGATGACCCGCGTCGCGGAAGGCGACCTTCGGCGCGATGACGTTCCTCGGGCGCGGTGCCCCAGCGGAGCGCGCGGTGCCGCCCCTCCGGGCGGGACGCCGCTCGCCGCCGCGTGGCCGCGCGCCGGCAGCAGCGAGTGTGTGGTGGCGAGTTCTGGACGACCGTCCTTCCGCGAAAGTCCCAGGCCGCGCCGGGGATACGCCGGCCCTGCACGGGCGCGACGCGGCAGCCCGCGTCTGGCACTCGCGGCCCTGCTGTCCGCCGGCGCGCCGGTCGGCGAGGTCCGCGCGCAGGAGAGCGTGACCCTGGAGGAGTTGTCGGTCGAGCATGTCGGCGAGGGTGCCGGTCGCACGACGGCGTCCGGGCGCGGGACCATCGGCCTGATCGGCCCGACACCGGGCTACGGCGCGGGCGCGGCCGTCAGCGCGACGCGCACGGCGACGCCGCAGATCGACGTGCCCGTGGCCGTGTCGGTGGCGCCGCGCGAGGCGATCACCGACATCGCCGCCACCCGCGTGGACCGGGTCTTCGACTACCTGCCCGGCGTCGCCCGGCAGAACAATTTCGGTGGGCTGTCGATCTTCAGCTACGCCATCCGCGGCGTCACGACCTCCGAGATCTACAAGAACGGCTTTCCCCTCAATCGCGGGACGCCGCCGCCGCCGGATGCCCAGAACATCGAGCGCATCGAGGTGCTCAAGGGCCCGGGCGCGGCCCTGTTCGGGCGCAGCGATCCCGGCGGCCTCGTCAACCTGATCACCAAGCAGCCGACCGCCGAACGGTTCGTCGAGTTCGGCAACCAGGTCGACTCGTTCGGCCTGACCCGGGGCACGATCGATGCCGGCGGCGCGCTGAGCGCGGACGGCACGGTCCTCTACCGCTTCAATCTCGCCGCGCAGGGCGCGGGCAGCTTCCGCGATTTCGTGGACAGCGACCGGCTCCTCGTCGCGCCGGTGGTGAGCTGGCAGGTCACCCCGGACACGCGGATCACGGTCGAGACCGAGTTCGTGCGGAACCGGATCGTCTTCGACCGGGGCGTCATCGCGCTGAACCGGCAACTCGGATTCCTGCCCGTCTCCCGCTTCCTCGGCGAGCCCGGGCAGAGCACCTATCAGAACAACAACAGCCTGCAGGTCCGCGTCGACCATCGGTTCGACGAGAACTGGCAGCTTCGCCTGGCGACCTACTTCAACACGGGCGATCTCGCGGGCGAGTCGGCGGAGATCCGCGCCATCGCCGCCGACAACCGCACGGTCTCGCGCGACCGCAACGTGCGCGACTACCGCTGGGACGTGGCCGTCGGCCAAGCCGACCTCGTCGGGCGCTTCGATACCGCCGGCATCGGCCACACGCTTCTTCTCGGGATGGACCGGGAGAGCACCGACAGCCGCACGCAGTACCTGCGCTCGAACTTCCGCACGAGCCCGTTCGCCCTGGACATCTACGCCCCGGTCTACGGCCAGGCGCTGCCGCCGATCACCGTCCCGCGCAACAACCTGGAGCGGATCACCAACACCGGCCTCTACGCGCAGGACGAGATCGTCCTGAGCCCCGAATGGCGGGCGCTCGTCGGTGTGCGCCTCGACATCTTCGAGCAGAGCTTCCGCGAGCGCGCCGTTCGCAGCCAGGTCGACCAGTCGCGGGTCGCCGCGTCCCCGCGGGCCGGCCTCGTCTACCGGCCGATCCCGGAACTCGCCCTCTACACCAACGTCGGCACGAGCTTCCGGCCGAATACCGGTCCGGACGCCGCCGCCGTCACCCGCGGCACGGCCCTGCCGCCCGAGACCGGCCTCGGCTACGAGGTCGGCGCCAAATCCGAGCTGTTCGGCGGCACCCTGCTCCTCACCGCCGCGGCCTTCCGGGTGGAGCGGGAGAACGTGCTGACGCCCGACCCCGCGAATACCGGCTTCTCCCTCGCCGCCGGGGCCGTCCGCAGCCAGGGATTCGAGCTGACGGCCCAGGGGCAGATCACGCCGGAACTGAAGCTCCTGGCCGGCTACGTCTACGCCGATGCCCGGGTGACCAAGGACAACGTGCTGCCGGTCGGGGCCCCGCTCATCAACGTGCCGCGCCATTCGGGCAGCCTGCTCGCGGTCTACGAGCCGGAGGGTGCGTGGCGCGGCTTCGGTGTCGGCGGCGGCGTCCGGGGCGTGGGCGCGCGCGCGGGCGACGCGGCCGGCTCGGGCTTCACGCTGCCGGCCTACGTCGCGGTCGATGCGCTGGCCTATTACCGCTTCGACAATGCCCGGATCGCGCTCAACGTCGAGAACATCTTCGACACCGCGTACTACGAGAGTTCGCTCAACGTGTTCCGGGTCTATCCGGGCTCGCCCCGGCGGTTCACGGGCTCCGTGACGGTGCGGTTCTGATGGCGAGCTCCGGGGCCGCCCCGGGGCGAGGGAGCGCCCGGATGCGCCCGGGCGACTCGACGCGTCGCGGCCGCCGTGAGACTGCCGCGCTCGCGGTACTCCGCGGCTTCGCCGGTTCTGCGCTATGTCGGATCGCGCGCGGCGGCGCGGGGCCGGGCGGCGGCGGCGAGGGGACGATGGTCGGGTGGGTAAGGGTTTGATGGAAGCGATCGTCCCGTCCGATGGCACGGCGCCGCGCGTCGTGCGACGCCGTATCGGTCTGCTCTACCTCGTCCTGATCGCGGCCAACATCGCGGCCTGGATATGGGCCTACAGCCTGTTCGCCGGCCAGCCGGCCCTGCTCTCGACCGCGCTGCTGGCCTACGTCTTCGGGCTGCGCCACGCGGTCGATCCCGACCACATCGCCGCCATAGACAACGTCACCCGCAAGCTGATGCAGGCGGGCCAGCGGCCGGTCTCGGTGGGCTTCTGGTTCGCGCTCGGCCACTCCACCGTGGTGGTGGTGGCCGCGGCCGCGGTGGCGCTGGCCGCGACCAGCCTGATCACGGCCTCGGAGGGCTACCGGGAGCTCGGCGGCCTGATCGGCACCGGCGTCTCGGCCGCCTTCCTGATCCTCATCGGCCTCGTCAACCTCGTCGTCCTCGCGGGCGTCTGGCGCGCGTTCCGGCAAGTGCGGCGCACCGGCCGCTACGTCGAGGCCGACTTCGACATGCTGCTCGCCAACCAGGGCGTTCTCGCCCGGATCCTGCGGCCCCTGTTCCGCCTCGTGACGCGCTCCTGGCACATGTACCCGCTGGGCCTGCTCTTCGCCCTCGGCTTCGACACCGCCACGGAGGTGAGCCTCTTCGGGCTGTCGGCCGCCCAGGCGAGCCAGGGCACCGATCTGTGGACGATCCTGGTCTTCCCGGCGCTGTTCACCGCCGGGATGACGCTGGTCGACGCGACCGACGGCGTGCTGATGCTCGGGGCCTACAGCTGGGCCTATGTCCAGCCCATGCGGAAGCTGTTCTACAACCTCACCATCACCCTGGTGTCGGTGGCGGTCGCGCTGGTGATCGGCACGCTGGAGGCGCTGAACCTCCTGGCGGACAAGCTCAACCTGCAGGGCTGGCTCTGGCAGCGGATCGCCGCGATCAACGATCATTTCGGCGTGCTCGGCTTCGGCATCGTCGGGCTCTTCGCGGCGGCGTGGCTCCTGTCGTTCCTCATCTACCGCCTCGGCCGGTTCGACCGGATCGCGGTCGAACCGGCCGATATGCCCTGACCGGCGCCGGCCGTGCCCGCGCGCGGATCGTCCAGGCCCGGTGAGCCGGGCCGACGTCGAGGCGCGCCGGATGCGCGACGCGGGCTGAACCTACTCGGCCGCCTCGCTCAGCCTCAGGCCGGTGAAAGTCAGCGTCGCCGTGTAGATCGGAGCGCCCGCCGCATCCCGGACAATCACCGTGTAGGATTGCCTGTCCCCGTCGCTCGGGATCTCCCATCGCGCGACGTCCGGGAGGGAGATCATCGCCTCTCTGCGAGCGGCGTCGAAGTCGGCGCACTCGGTCCCGTCCTCGTCCCGTTGCAACTGGCCGTCGTGGATATCGAAGAAATAGCGTGGCACCCACGCCTCCGTGACTGGCTCCCTCCTCACGAAAGCTAACCGGGGTCAGAAGTGTCGGTTCTCGGCGCGCGGCGCCCGGTCCGCGCCGCCCGCCCGTCCCGGCGGCCCGCGCGGATCCGGCGCGGAACTCCCGGTCGCGCGCTTCCAGCGAGAGGCCCGGCGGCGACCCGGGAGGGTATCGCGCGGGCCTCGGCCGTCGCCGCCTCAGGCGGCCCGCACGGTGGTCAGGAAGCGGCGCACCTCCTCCGACAGTCGCTCGGATTGCTGTGACAGCTCGGACGCCGACGTCAGGACATGGGCGGCTGCCGCGCCCGTCTCCTCGGACGCCCGGGCCACGCCCGCGATGTTGCCGGTCACCTCGGACGTGCCGTTCGAGGCCTGCGCCACGTTGCGCACGATCTCCTGCGTGGCGGCGCTCTGCTGCTCGACAGCCGCGGCGATGCCGGCCGCCACATCGTTGATCTCGCGGATCCGTCCCGTGATCCCGCCGATCGCCGCGACGGCCTGATCGGTCACGCCCTGTACCTGGCCGATGCGCTGGCCGATCTCCTGGGTGGCGCGCGCCGTCTGGTTGGCCAACGCCTTGACCTCGGCCGCCACGACCGCGAAGCCGCGCCCGGCCTCGCCCGCGCGCGCCGCCTCGATCGTCGCGTTGAGCGCCAGAAGGTTCGTCTGGCCCGCGATGTTCGAGATCAAGCCGACCATCGCGCCGATCTGCTCGGCCGCCTGGCTGAGCTCCTGCACGAGGCGCGTGGTCTGGTCAGCCTCCGCGACAGCCGCCTGAGCGAGCCCGGCCGAGCCGGCCACCTGCCGCCCGATCTCCTGCACGGACGTGCCCAGCTCCTCGGCAGCCACCGCGACCGTCCCGACATTCGCCGCCGCCTCTTCGGCCGCCGCCGCCACCGTGCTCGATCGCGCGGCCGTCTGGCTGGCGTTGGCGGTCATCTGCTCGGCCGTGGCCTGCAGCTCGGTGGAGGACGAGGACACCAGGCCGACGATCCCCCCGACCGCCCGCTCGAAGCTGTCGGCCATCTCGACCATCGTGCGCCGGCGCTCCGCCGCGGCGGCCGCGTCGGCGATCTGGCGACGCTCGGCCTCCTCGGCCGCCTTGCGGGCGACCATGCTCTTGATGGTGTCGACGGCGCGGCCGAGTGCGCCGATCTCGTCGCCGCGCCGGCGCTCGGCGATCTCGGCGTCGATCTCGCCGGCAGCCATGCGCTCCAGAACGGCGACGAGGCGGGTGATCGGGCGCTGGATGTTGAGCATCAGCAGCATCGCCGCCCCGAGCAGGCTCAGCAGCATCGCGGCGCCCGCGACCAGACCGAAACGCGTCGCGGCGCTGACTTGCTCGGCGGTGGTCTGCATGGCGCTGTCGGTGAAGCCGCGCGCGTTGGCGACCGCCTGGTTGATCATCCCCTCCGCCCGGGCGATCTGGTCCGTGATGGACCGTCGCGCCGCACTGGCCGCCTCGGAATCGGCCGCGCCGCCGCGCAGGTCGCCCCGCCCGGCTCCGGCATAGCTGCCGATCGCGGTGGCCAAGTCCTGGAGAGCCTTCCCGCTGTCGCGCAGGATCTGCGGCTTGAGCGCGATGGCGATGGGACGCTCCAGCCCCCGCATCGCCTGATCGGCCTCCCGCGCGGCGGCGGAGACGGCCGCGTCGGCCTCGGGACCAGTCCGCGCGAGATCGACGGCCTTGAAGCTCAGCTGGATGCGATTCAGGGCGACCTGTGCCTGGGAGATCCCGGACAGGATTGCCTGCTCGCGGACGACCGCATCGGTCGCCTCGGCGATCCGGCGATCGCTGTTCCACTGGTTGTAGATGACGCCGACAGCGAACGCGGCCGTGACAGCAGAGGAAAGGATGAGCTTACGTCCGATAGTCAGGCTGAGCATGTCTGTAGCCAGTATCCGCAGTCACACGACAAGGTTTCTGGCCTTTAATACCCAGCTCGATCTAAAAGAGTCTTAATCTATCGATGATTTGTCTTGACGTCACCAATTTCAACTTTTGATGATCCTGGCCACAGCTTTGGCGTGTGCCACGTGGCTGGACCAGATCTGGACCCGGCGCCGAACGCGCGGCCGTCACGGAAGTTCCCGTGGCAGCCGCTGGTATATCCTCCGTTCCCGAGGCCGACCGTGCCCCGCCGCGCCGTCCGCGTGCTGGCGGCGAAGCGCGCCCCTGCGCTCCTGCTGCGTGCCGACGGCGCGATGCCCTCGTCGGTCCCACCGAGGGTCGTCATCGCGACCGCGTCCGGTCCGGCCGGCGAGGCTGCGACGCTCGCGCGCCATCTCCACGTCGGCGGCGGCGATGCCGACGCGTGAGTCCTGATCCGCGTCCGCGACGCGGACCGGCGCCCCATATAGCCTCGCGGAAGCGCGGGCCTCCGGGACGTCGTCCGTGACGGCTCGGGGATCCTCCGGAGCACCGGGTTGACGCGGTGCTTCCCGATCGGAGGCGCGCGAGGCCAGGGGACGAGGATGACCGAGACGCTGCGCGACAATATCGAGCAAAGCCGGTTCGAGCTGCAGGTCGGCGACGACGTCGCCTTCGCGACCTACCGGCGCGAACCCGGCCGGCTCGTCATCGGCTACGTCTACGCGCCGCCGGTCCTGCGCGGCACCGGGGCGGCCGCGCGGCTCATGGAAGGGGTCGCGGCGCACGCGCGCGCCGCGGGGGATCGGATCGTACCCCTGTGCGGCTACGCCCGGGCATGGCTGCGCGGTCACCGGGCGCATCGCGACCTGCTCGCGTGAGACCGCGATCGGGCGCGCTCGCCGGGCCCGGACCGGGATCGGCCGCCGATGGGCCGGGCGCCCGGATCGCCTGGACTACGACGTCCGTCGCGCCGCATGCCGCCGGCGCTGGACGGCCTCGCGGACATGGGTGACGAGCAGGGCGACGAGGCGGATCTCGATGCTCTCCGTCCGCCGGTGGGCCTCGATCCGGATCGTCTCCGCCGCGAGCGCGTCGGCCTCCCGTTCCAGCTGATCGAGCTCGACCGGGTCGGCACTCGAGACGGACAGCCAGATCTCCAGGAGGCGCATGACCCGGGTGGGCGGCTGCCGCGGCCGGAAGCGCCGATACAGGCCGATGCCCGCCGCGCCGAGCGAGGCCGCCGCGCTGATCATGAGCCCGACCCAGTAGGCCGCGTTCTGCGCCTGATCGCTCAGGCTGGGCTGGTTCCCGGTCAGGTACGCCGTGGCACCCGGATGGATCGGCAGCGCCTGGACCTTGTCGTCGGTGTCGGGGGCCTCGATGCCGGCCAGATCGTCGTCGAGCGCGACGAGCCGCGGCTTGCCGGTGAGAACCTCGCGCGTGATCTCGCCCGCGAGCCAGTCCGGCATGGCGCCGCGGGCCACGAGCCGGTGGCTGACGGACAGCGTGGTGATGTCGTCGCCCGGCTCCGGCAGCGAGCCGAGGAAGGCGCCCTTGGGCACGTCGATCGTGTCGAGCACGGGGTGCTCCTTGGCGATCGCCGCCGCCTCGTCGACCTCGAACAGCTTCACCGCCCCGGAGCCTTTGCGCAGCGCCGTGAACAGCGGCAGCCACAGCGCGCTGCCGACCGGGGCGACCACGAACGCCGAACCGATCTGGCGGCCGCGGGCGGCCTCTGTCAGCTGGTCGATCGTCAGGATCCTGCGATGCACGCTGCTCGGCGGGATGCCGAAATGCGTCAGGATCAGGTCGAGCAGGCGCGCGTCGAGCTTCCGCCCGTCGAGGAGCCCGACGGTGCTGCCCCGCAGCTTGGCCACGCTGTCGACGGCGCTGCCCCCGGGCGCGAGGAAGACCACCGCGTCGCGGCGCAGGATGACCAGGGTCTGCCCGTCCTTCGGTGCGGCGTCGCTGCGCACCAGGGCGAGCTGGGTCTCGCCCCTGTCCAGGGCCGCCGACGCCCCGAGGCGATCCGGCTCGAAGATCGTCCGGATGCGCAGCCGCGGATGCTGCGTCTCGAAGAGCTGCGTCAGGGCCTGTGCGGCCTCCCGGTCCTCGGTGCTGGTCTTGGCGACCGCGATCTCCAGGGAGAGCAGGCCGAGGAGGAGATGGACGAGCAGGGCGACGATGGCGGCCCCGGCCATGACCCCGAGGACGATGACAGTCGTTCTGGAACGCCGGATCATCCGTGCCGCGCTGATCTGCAGATCCGCCAGCATAGCGCGATCGCGCGGCCCGGTCTCCCGCCCACCGACAGCATCCGGCGACGTCCCGCCCCGCGATGACTCGGGCGACGGCGCATCGCGATCAGTTCATGTGGCGGTGCCGGTCCCGAACCTCCTGGAGGGCGAGCTTGCGGCCCAGCGTCCTCAGCAGCGCTTCGGCCTGCACCTTCAACTCCGGGTCCCGCAGCGCGCTGATCGCGTACATCGCCGCGATGGCGTGATCTGCCGCCACTTCGAGGGGCGACGTCTCCAGCAGCGGCGCCGCCGCGTCGGCCAGGTCCTCGAACATCCGCATCCGCGTGATGTCCAGGAGGATGCCGCTGCCGCTCCGAGGCCGTCCGGCATGATCGCCGATGAAGCGGCCGCGCACCAGCACCCAGCGCGTCTCACCGTCCGCCGAGGTCACCCGATGCTCGGCGAGGTACGGTGTCCCCTCGCGCGCGCTGCGCCTTATCAGATCCTCGATCCGCGCGCGGTCGTCCGCGTGGATACTGTCGAAGTAGCGGCCGAGCGGGACACCCTCCTCGGCCTCGATCGGATCGACGTTGTGCACCAGGGCGACGGAGGCGTCGGCGCGCACCCGATCGGGGCCCGCGTCCCATTCCCAGCGGCCGACCACGTCGAGCGCATCGCGTGCGGACTGGAAGGTTTCCGAGGTTGTTTGCCCGTCCAGGGGCTTAAAAGCTGCCACCCGAGCACCCGTCTTCTGTGATCCGTAACATAGGTTGGTCCGAAAACTCTGCAACCGCAAGGGGCATATAGCGTCTATCAATCAACTGTGGCGTGCCAGACACTGTGAGCCCGCCGCACCGTCGGGAGGTGTGTCGGGTATCGCCCCGTCCCGGCGCCCAGAGACCCGGCACCCAGAGACCCGGCGGGTCGCCGGGGTGGCACCCTCCGCGCCGGCGGCGCGCGCGACGCCCTTGCCGATCCTGCCCCAAGCCCCCATTATGACCACAGTGGTCACGGAGGTTGCCATGCAGGAGATCCAGCTTCGCGACGCCAAGGCGACGCTGTCGGCCGTCATCGATCAGGCCAAGCAGGGCGCGCCCTCGATCATCACGCGCCACGGCCGGCCCGAGGCGGTGCTGCTCAGCTTCGAGGAGTGGCAGCGGCTGTCCCGCGTCCCGTCGTTCGGCCGCCTGCTCATGGCCGCGCCCGTCGCGGCGGACGACCTCCCCTCCCCGTCCGGCGGGCTCAGAAGCGCCGAGCTGTGACGCCGTGTACCTCGTCGACACCAATGTCCTCTCGGCCGGCGCGCCGACCAAGGCCGTCCCGGCCGTCGACCTGATCGACTGGATGGACCGGAACAGCGCCGGGCTTCACCTCTCCGTCGTCACGATCGCCGAGATCGAGGACGGCATCGCGAAGAGCCGCAGGGAGGGTGCCGCGCGCAAGGCCGAGCGCCTCGCGGCGTGGCTGGAGACCCTGCTGCACCTGTACGCCGCCAAGGTTCTCCCGATCGACCTCGCCGTCGCACGGCACATCGGCGGATTGTCCGATCTGGCGCGCGGTCAGGGGCACGCGCCCGGCTTCGCGGATCTCGCGATCGCCGCCACGGCGCGCTGCAACGGCTGGACGATCCTCACTCGGAATGTGCGGCACTTCGCGCCGCTGGGCGTTCCCGCGTGCGATCCCTTCGTGGCGCTGCCGGCCGATGGGCCGTGACTGCCCCGCGCGCGTCACCGCGGGGCGGCGCCGATCGAGCGCGCTAACGGGACGGCGCGCAGAACTCGGCCGCAAGGCCGGCGAAGGCGGCCCGCAGGAAGGCGTCCACCGGCCGGTCCCCGCCCGCCTGGATCCAGGCCTCGATCGCCAAGCGCATCGCACCGAGCGACGCCATGGCGACGAGGCGCAGCGAGGCGCTGCGGGCCGGATCCCCCCAGCGCTCGATCAGTGCGGCGTGCAGGGCCTGCTCGTGCAGGCCGTAGGCCGCCTGCTTGCGGGCCTTCAGGGTCTCGCTGGATCGCATGACCCGGTCGATGCTGATGAACTCCTGGGTCCGGAATCCCGTCGACAGCGTCAGCAGGGCGTCGCGGACGACCTCGACCGGAACCTTGCCCTCCGGCTGGGCCAGGACGGCCCTGCGCAGGGCCGCGCCGAAGCCCCGCATCTGCCAATCCAGCAGAATCTCTTCTTTCGACTTGAAGTAGTAGAAGAAGGTTCGACGCGAGATGCCGGCGGCCTCGGCGATCGCGTCCAGAGTCGTGGCCTCGTAGCCGTGCTGGCTGAACAACCGCAGGCCGGTCTCGGCGATCCGTTCCAGTGTCTCCTGCCGCTTTCGCGCGCGCAGGCTGCCGGGCTTCGGTGGCGGGATCCCCATGCCGGCGTTGTCGCATGCGATTCCGCACTTGCAAAGTTGCACGCAGTGCAATTATATTTTCGCACCGAGTGCAAATTTCTGGAACGGTATCGGGACGCGGTGCCGGGCTCCGGTCGCGTGCTCGCCCGCCCGCCGAGTCCGGCAGGCTCGGTCGCCGTCGGGACGCGCGTCCCGACGGCCGAACTCTCGCCGGCGCGCCCAGCGGCGGGCGCGCGTCGTGGTCGCGCTGTGACCGGCGACGCGCAGCGCCGCGGGTCGTCCCGTCCCGCCTCCTCTCGCGAAAGCCCTGCCCCATGCTCGATTGCTCCAGTCCGACAGCGGCGCGGCCGACGCCCAGCCGGCGGCAGGTCGGCGCCCTGCTGCTGGGAACCCTGGCCGCGGGACTGACGCGCCCGGCCGCGGCGCAGCCTGTCGTGGAGGACGTCCGGATCGCCGATTTCGACTGGGTCGACGGCGCGCGTCAGCGGCCCGTGCCGGCACGCCTCTACTGGCCGAACACGTCGTCGCTCCGGCGGCGCGTTCCGCTCGTCGTGTTCTCGCACGGTCTCGGGCAGTCCCGGACCGGATACAGCTATCTCGGTCGGCACTGGGCGTCCCACGGGGTCGCGAGCCTGCACCTGCAGCACGTCGGCAGCGACACGTCCGTCTGGACCGGCAATCCCCTGGCGCTGCTCGACCGGATCGAGCGGGCGGCGCAGGAACAGGAGGCGATCGCGCGGGCGCGCGACCTGCGCTTCGCCCTGGACCGCATCCTCGTTCAGGACGGGGGCGCTTTCGGAGACCGGATCGACCCGCGCCGGATCGTTGCGGCCGGCCATTCCTACGGTGCCAACACGACGCTGATCGCGGCGGGCGCGCGCGTCATCCGCGACGGACGCCCCCTTCAGGCGCGGGACCCGCGGATCGCGGCCGGCATCGTGATCTCGGCGCCGCCCTTCTACGGCGAGCGCGACCTGCGGGCCGTCCTGGGCGCGGTGGAGATCCCGACCCTGCACGTCACGGCGACCGAGGACGTCATCCAGCTGCCCGGGCGCACCTCGCCGTTCAGCGATCGCCTCGCCGTGTACGAGGCGATCGCGACGCCCCGGAAGGCGCTGGCGGTCTTCCGGGGCGGCTCACACAGCATCTTCACCGACCGTCCCCTGACCGGCGGTCTGAACCTGAACCCGCAGGTGAAGGAGGCGACCGCCACCGGGGCGCTGGCCTTCCTCGACCTCGCGTTCGGCGGCGATCCGGAGCCGCTGCGCGCGTGGTCCTCGACCTGGAAGCCGATCCTCGCCGTCGCGCCCGCGGGCTTCGCGAGCGCGTCGCTGGCGCAACCCGCCGTGTCGTCCCGCGAGAGGGACCGGGCGCGCGCGCACCCGGTGCAACCGCTCTGACACGCCGGTCATCGCGCCCCATCGGAGCCGAACCTGCCAGCCCGGTCTCACCGTCGATGTCGGCGCTCCGGGTCAGGTCGCTTCGCGCGACGTGAGGGTGCGCTCGACCAGTGCGCGGATCCGCTCCCGGTTCGGCGCGGTCCCGAACAGGATCCGGTAGAGAATCGGCGAGACGACCCCGTCCAGCACCGCCTCGGGATCCGGGAAGGCCTCGCCGCGGGCCAGGGCCCGATCCGCGATGATCGCGATCTGATCGCGCGTGAAGCTGCAGCATCGCTGGGCACAGTTCGCGTCCGACGCCGCCAGAACGTCCCGGATCATCGCCCGCCCCGGCGCGGACGACATCTCGTCCGCGTACTGTTCCGCCCAGGCCTCGAGATCGGTCCGGCCGTTGCCGGTATCGGCCGGCTCGGCGTCGGGACGCAGCCGCTCGACTGCGACGTCGGCGAAGAGTTCGGCGAGCGTGCCCCACCGCCGGTAGATCGTCGACGGCGTCACGCCCGCCGCGGCGGCCACCAGGGGCACCGTGATCTCCGAACGGTCCGTCCGGGTCAGGAGTTCGCGCACGGCCGCCTGAACCGAGGTCTGCACCCGCGCGCTGCGCCCGCCCGGACGCGGCCCTTGCCTCGTCGTCATCCTGCACTCTGCCGTCGGCGGCGCCACAAACGCAAAAGAGTTGCGTTTGTGGCGCGGAGGGACTACGCATCAAACGCAACGGATTAGCCTTTAGGGTCGTCAATGACCAGGGTCGGCAACCTGAAAGTTGTGGCTGTCGCGGGCGGCGGCACGCTGTTCTTCCACGCGGCGGTGCTCGGCACCTTCCTCGCCGCGTCCGCCGCGCCGACGCCGCTGTACCGTTTCTATCAGGAGACCTACGCGCTCTCCCCCGTGCTCACGACCGCGGTGTTCGCGGTCTACGCGCTGGCCCTCCTCAAGGCGCTTCTCGTCGCCGGGTCGATCTCGGACCACCTGGGTCGACGGCCGGTGATCTGCGGCGCGCTGCTCCTCGAACTCGTGGCGATGGTCCTGTTCACGACGGCCCACGGGGCGTGGGGTCTCATCGCGGCGCGCTTCGTCCAGGGCGTGGCCACCGGCATCGCGGCGAGTTCCCTGGGCGCCGCGCTGGTCGACGTCGACCGGGGGCGGGCCCAGCTCGTGAACGCGATCATGCCGCTGATCGGGATGGCGGTGGGCGCGCTCGGGACCAGCGCGCTCGTGCAGTACGGCCCGCATCCGCTCCGTCTCGTCTACGCGATCCTGGGGGCGTTGTTCGTCGCGCAGGCCGCCCTCCTCTGGCTGACGCCCGAGACCGGGGAGCGCCGCACGGGAGCGCTGCGGGCCCTGAGGCCCCGCGTCGTGGTCCCGCCGCAGGCCAGACGGCCGCTGGCCGCGATCACGCCGACCAACATCGCGACCTGGATGCTCGGGGGCTTCTACCTCTCCATCGTCCCCTCGCTGGTGGTCGCCGCGACGGGCAGCCGGACACCGTTGACGAGCGGCGTCATGGTCGCGGCCCTGATGGTCGCGGGCGCCTGCGCGGTCGTCCAGCGGCGCGGCGGGGACGCGGCAGCCAACCTGACGATCGGGACGCTGGCCATGACGACCGGTCTCGTCATCGTGCTCGCCGGCATGCACGGCGGGAGCGTGCCGGTCCTGATCGGCGGGACGTTGGTCGGCGGCGCTGGCTTCGGGACGAGTTTCCTCGGTGCCCTCGGGACGATCGTTCCGCTGGCGAAGCCGGGCGAGCGGGCGGGGCTTCTCTCGACCTACTATGTCGAGAGCTACCTGGCCTTCAGCCTGCCGGTGATCTGTGCCGGATATCTCGTGCGCCGGATCGGCTACGTGACCACCGCCGACATCTACGCGGCCGCCATCGTCGCCATGAGCGCGGCCGGGTTCCTGGCACGGCGGGCGATGGCGGCGCGGCGCGTCCTGCCCGGCTGATGCACGGTGCCGTGGCCGAGACGGTCCCCGGCCGCATTCCGCGCCCGCTTCAACGGCTGCCCGACACGCGCGAGCGCCGAGGGCGGCGCCGCGCGGGCAGCGGTTGTCGTGCCGACGGAGGCGATACCGGCGGGACGGTCTCGGTCCAGCCGCGTTGAGGCAGGTCAGCGGCGCGCGCGTGGGACAGCTGGCTTCCGCGCGCTCCCGGGACGCGGATCCGAGCGGAGGCATGCATGCGAGACTTCACGGTCGTCTGGGACGCGGCGCGGCTGGCCTGGGTGCGGGAGCGCGTGCGGGCCTACCGCATGCCGCGCCTGCCGACGGGGGCCGGCTGGCGCTACGGCTGCGATCCGGACGTCCTGGCCGCCCTGTGCGCTCACTGGCTCGACGGCTTCGACGAGGCCGCCGCCGCGGCCGAGCTCAACCGCTTCCCGCAGATCCTGGCCCGCGTCGAGGATCTCGACCTGCACGCGGTCCACGTCGTCGGTGAGGCGGAGGGCCGGCGCCCGCTGCTGCTGATCCACGGCTGGCCGGGCTCGATCTACGAGTTCTGGTCGGTCATCGAGCCCCTGGCCTTCCCGTCGCGCCACGGCGGGCGGCCGGAGGACGCGTTCGACCTCGTGATCCCGGCGCTGCCCGGCTTCGGCTTCTCGGGCAAACCCGCCGCGCCGATCGGGGCGCGCACCGCGGCGCGGCTGTTCGACCGCCTGATGCGCGAGGCGTTGGGCTACCCGCGCTACCGGGTGCAGGGCGGCGACTGGGGCGCCGGGGTCGCGGCCTGGCTCGGCCTCGACCACGCCGACGCGCTGGAGGCGATCCACCTGAACTACCTGCTGGTGCAGCCCGACGCCGAGCCGGAGAGCGCGGCGGAGCGGGCCTGGCAGAAGCAGGCCGCGGCCACCCAGCAGGCCCTCGGGGCCTACGCGCAGCTCCAGGGCACCAAGCCCCTGTCCCTGGGCTACGCCATGGCGGACGAGCCGGTGGCGCAGCTGGCCTGGCTGGTCGAGCGCTTCCACGACTGGGCCGACCTGCGGGAGCGGCCCTTCGCGCAGGTGTTCTCGAACGATCAGCTCCTGACCAACGCCCTGCTCTACATCCTGACCGATTCCTTCGCGACGGCGACGTGGTTCTACGCCGGCGCGCAGCTTGAGGGCGTGCGTCGGATGCCGCCGGGCCGGCGCGTCACGGTGCCGACGGCCTTCGCGGCCTACCCGGATCCGCGCACGCCGGCGCCGCCGCGGGACTGGCTCGAGCGCGGCTACGCGGTCTCGCGCTGGCGGACGATGCCGCGCGGCGGGCACTTCGCCGCCATGGAGACTCCGGACCTGTTCGTCCAGGACCTGCGGGACTGGGGCCGCGGCTGACGGAGTCATCCCGCCGCACCCCGGACCCGGCCGCGCCCTGGGGCGTTGGCCGGGGATATCCCCCATCCTCGTGGAGTGCGCGCTATGAAGCTTGCAGGAGGCGTTCGCGCCGGGCTGGCCGTGTCGTTGATGTCCGGCGCGGCCGTGCTGGCAGGTCCCGCCGCGGCTCAGGACGCGAAGCCCGCGCCCGCGGCACTCACGAAGGTGGCGGGCTTCGCCCATCAGGTCACGGGCATCACCGTCAGCCGCGACGGGCGCATGTTCGTCAACTTCCCCCGCTGGAGCGAGGACGCGCCCGTCTCCGTGGCCGAGGTGAAGGACGGCACGCCTGTCCCCTATCCGGACGCGGAGTGGAATAGCTGGCGCAACGCCAAGAAGGACGAGGTCGACCCGAAGACCCACTTCGTCTGCGTGCAGAGCGTCGTGGCCGACGGTCAGGACCGTCTCTGGGTGGTCGACGCGGCCGCGCCCGCCATGGCGCACGTGGTCAAGGACGGCCCCAAGCTCGTCGGCATCGACCTGAAGACCAACCGGGTCGTGAAGACCATCCCGTTCGACACCAGCACGGTGCTGCAGGCCTCCTACATCAACGACGTGCGGATCGCGCCCGACGGCAAGACCGCCTACCTGACCGATTCCGGCGCCGAGGGGGCGCTGATCGTGGTGGATCTCGACAGCGGGTCCGCCAAGCGCGTGCTGTCCGGCCATGCCTCGACCATGCCGGACAAGAGCGTGACCGTGCAGTACGACGGCAAGCCGCTGCGCCGCCCGGACGGCCGCGGCGTCGAGTTCTCGGCCGACGGCATCGCCCTCTCGCCGGACGGGAAGACCCTGTACTGGCAGGCCATCAAGGGCAAGACGCTCTACAGCCTGCCGACCGACGCCCTCACCGGCTGGGCGACCGCCTCCTTCGTGCCCGAGACGCTCAGCGACAGGACGCTGGAATCGAAGATCGTGACGGTCGGCGAGAACGGCCCCGCCGACGGCCTGCTGATCGCCCGCAAGGACGGCCGGATGTACGTGACCTCGCCGCAGGACAACGCCGTGAAGGTCCGCGACCTGACCGGCAAGGGGAGCGGCCTCACGACCCTGGTGCAGGACCCGCAGCTGCGGTGGCCGGACACGTTCAGCGAGGGACCGGACGGCACGATCTACGTGACGACGTCGCACATCCAGGACTCGGCCGACTACAAGCCGGGCGCGCCGATCAGCCTTCCCACCGAACTCTGGGCGATCCGGTCGGGACCGGGCGACGTCACCGGGTCCACGGCGCCCGGGACGGCTCGCTGAGGGCCGCTGCGGCCGCGCCCCGTCGTCCCGACGCGGGCCCCCCTCGCCCGGTCAGGTCGGCGGAGGCCGTGCTCGTGCTGCCGGGGGCATCGGCGTCGCCCGAGCCCCCGCGACGCGCCGGGCGGGGCCCGACCCGCCATCGCGCCCGCTGCGGCGCGGCCCGGGACCTCTAGACCAGCGCGTATCCGGCATCGGTCCGCTCGATCCGCCCGCGGGCGGCGAGATGCATCCCGGTCACGCTCAGGCCCTCCGTCGCCGCGCGATCGAGGACGCGCCGGCGGGTCGCGATCGCCTCCGCCGGGTCGGTGTCCCAGATCACCGTCCAATCCGGGTGCGGCATCTGCAGGAGCCGCGAGTGGACGATGTCGCCCCAGATCAGCAACCGGTCCGCGCCGTCCGCGATCAGCACGCCCATGTGCCCCGGCGTATGGCCGGGTAGCGGCAGCGCGTGGATGCCGAGCGCGAGTTCCGCCTCGCCCGAGACGTGGCGGGTCCGAGCGCGGTAGGCGGCGAGCACGGCCTGCGCCGTCTCGAACATCGGGCGCAGGGCGGCGGGCGCGGAGGCCCGGGCCCCGGCATCGGTCCAGTAGGCGACCTCGCGCGCCTGCACCACGAGCTCGGCGTTCGCGAACCGCGCCAGGCGTTCCGGCGTCAGGAGACCGCCCACGTGGTCGGCGTGGAGGTGGCTCAGCCAGATGGTCTCGACCTGATCGGGCCGCACGCCCTCCGCCGCGAGCGCGGCGGTCACGCGGTCGAAGCCCGGTCCGAAGACGGTGCCGCAGCCCGCATCCAGCAGCCAGTGGCGCGCGCCGCGCCGGATCAGGAAGGCGTTGACCGGCTCCGGCGACGGACCGTCCGCGCTGAGACCGGCCCCCTGCAACAGCGCCCGTCCGGCCGGGCTCTCGGCCGCCGGCATCATGCGCGGCTCCAGCGGAAACAGCCCGTCGCGCAGCGGCGTCACGGTGAGCGCGCCGACCCGATAGGGTCCAGGCGCGGCCGCGGCGGGTTCGCGCAGGCCGAGCGGCAGCAGGGCGGAGGCGGCGAGCAGCCTGCGGCGGGAGAGATGAAGGGCCATGGCGGGCTCCGCGGGAGACGGGACGCCGCCATCCTGCGGTGCGTGTCGGCGTCGGGCCAGGGACGGCCTCCCGCCCGCGACCGGGCATTCTTCCCGCGCTGACCGGCACAGCTTGCGCGCCGGCCCGGTCCCGGTGCCAAATCGGCGCGTCGTCTCGAGCCCGGCCGTTTCGCCCCCATGAGCCTGCCCGCGCATCTCGGCTTACGCCTCCTCGCGGTCGCCATCCTGTGCTTGGCCGGCGCCGTCGCCTGGACCGGCTGCGCGGCACAGGCGAGCCTGCGGCGGGAGGCCGCGATCTCGGCGGACCGGATCGCCGCGCAGCTCGCGCGTCAGCCGGGCCTCGGCAGCGCCGGCCCGGTCGCGATGGCCGCCGCGCCGCCGCAGCCCGCACCGGCGATCCTCACGCTCCTTCCGGGGATCTGCGCCGACATCCAGCTCGGCGTCGAACCGCCCCGGCGGGTCTGCGGCGACTGGGACGGCCTCGATGCCGCGCCCGCGTGGTTTCGGGCGGCGCTCGCGGCGGACGCCGCGCTCGAGCCGACGATCCGCGCCGTCGTCTATCGGGAGCGCGCGATCGGCAGCGTCACGTCCTGGCCCGACCCGACCGCCGCGGCGGCCCGTGTCTGGCAGCGTGTTCGCCTCGCCGGCGGGCTCGCGCTCGCTCTGACGGCGGCGACACTGCTTCTCAACTGGCTCGCCGTCACGCGCCTCGTCGCGCCGGCCCGGCAGATCGTGCACGGGCTGGCGAACGTCGACGCGGCCCGCGCCCGGTCGCCGCTGCCGCGCTTCGCAGCCGCCGAGTTCGACCGGATCGCCCGCGCCTGCGATGATCTCGCCGACCGTCTCGTCCGCGCCGAGGCCGCGCGCGCGGAGCTGATGCAGCGGCTCGTCACGGTGCAGGAAGAGGAGCGGCAGGCGCTCGCGCGGGACCTGCACGACGCCTTCGGCCAGTGCCTCGCAGCCGCGGGCGCGCGGGCGGCCGCGATCGAACTCGCCGCGCCCCACGATCGCGAGGATCTCCGCGCGGACGCGCGCGGCATCGAGGCCGTGATCGCCAGCATGCGGGAGAGCCTGCGCGGGGCGTTGGCGCGCCTCGAACTGCCCGATCTCGCCGAGACCGGGCTGGAGGACGCGCTGCGGGGCCTCGTGGCGGATTGGCGGGGGCAGCTCAGGTCCGGCCCGGCCCTCCATCTCGACGTGGCCGGCGACCTCGCCGACATGCCGGTGACCGTCGCGGCGAGTCTCTACCGCGTCGCGCAGGAGCTCCTGACCAACGCCCTCCGCCACGGGCGTCCGAGCCGGATCTTCCTGCGGGTCGTCCGGGCGGAGACCGGAGCGCGGTCGGTGACGCTCACCCTGGACGACGACGGCAGGGGCGATGTGTCCCGCACGGCGTCCGGGACGGGCCGCGGGCTCGTCGGCATCCGCGCGCGCCTCGCCGCCCTCGGGGGCACCCTCGCGCTGACCGGCACCGGCAACGGGATCCGCGCCTGCGCGACCGTCCCGACCGCGGGCTGAGGCGCCATGGCCGCGTCCATCCTCCTCGTCGACGACCATCCGGTCGTGCGCGAGGGCTACCGCCGCCTGATCGAGCGCCAGCCGGGACTCGCCGTGACGGCGGAGGCGGCGAGCGCGGCGGACGCCTACCGCCAGTACAAGGCGCACGGGCCGGATCTCGTGATCCTCGACCTGTCGCTTCCGGGACCGAGCGGCATCGAGGCCATCCGGCACATCCGCCAGTGGGACAGAACGGCCCGCATCCTCGTCTTCAGCATGCGCACCGGGGCCGTCGTCGCGCGCCAAGCCTTCGCCGCCGGGGCGTGTGGCTATGTCAGCAAGGCGAGCCCGCCGCGCGAGTTGCTGGCGGCGGTGGCCGCCGTGCTGCGCGGCGAGCGGGCGATGAGCGCCGACATCGCGCGCGCGATCGCCCAGGACGACGTTGCGGGCGGGCGCGCGGCGGTCGACGCGCTGAGCCCGCGGGAAGTCGAGATCCTGAGCCTGACCGCGGCGGGAATGACCGCGCAGGCCGTGGCCGAGGCCCTCTGCCTGAGCCTGAAGACCGTGCACAACAACCTGTCGGGGATCCGCGCCAAGCTCGGTGCCCGCACCGATGCACACCTCGTCTGGATCGCCCTGGGCGCCGGGCTCGTGTCCCCGCCCGAGGCGCCGGCCGGCAGGACGTGACGGGGACCGCGCGCGCACGCGAACTCCGATCGAGGCCCGCCGCGCCGCAACCGTCGCGGCGCTCGGCGTCGGCGCGCCCTGCGGGCCGGCCTGTCGCTCGACGCCCTGCCCCGCTCCGGTTCCTGAGGTCAGCGGCGCCAGCCGCGTGACCGCGCGTGCATTGATCTGACTGAGGGCTGATCCTTCCCGACATCCGTCAGCGAGCAGCGCGCCGCGTTTAATCCGCGCCGATGCGTGCGTGGGGGCACTCCGCGATTGCATGTCGTCGCCTACATTGCCATCGCGGCGGAAAATTACGGCTCCATTCAAGGCTCGTGATTTTGCCGAGACTGCGGATTAAACGACGATTACATGCGAACGGCGTCGCTGCTCTTGGCTGGCGCGGAGCGGGCGCACCCGATGCCCGGGTTGTCGCTCGCGGATCTCCTGCCGGTCGTCGGTTCTCGCCGCGAGGACGGGCGCGTCCCGCCGCGCAGGCACATCAGAGCGGAGATTGAATCGGGAGGCTCGCCATGACTGTCGGAACAACACTGACGCGCGGAGCGGTCATCGGCCTCGTCGCGCCGTTCATCGGCATCCATGCGGCGCTGGCAGCCCCGTTCACGGGGACGGGCGGCGGCCCTGAGACCACGATCAACGCGCCGTACCGCTCGTCGGTGGGGCAGACGGTGCCGCCCGGCGCGGGGGCCGCGCCGCTGCACGATCCGCGCGAGCGGACGCGCCGGCAGAAGGACCTCGACGCAGTCCTCGGCAGCGTCTGCGACGGGTGCTGACACCGTCGCGACAGGTCCGCCTCACTCATCGACTGGCACGAACGGGAACGAGCAGTTGCGTCCTCCACACGACATCCGAATCCTCAGCCAGGTGCGCTGCCACCTCGGCGAAGGGCCGAGCTACGATCCGCGTACCGGGACGGCGTGGTGGGTCGATATCCTGGAAGCGCGCCTGTTCGAGAAGCCGATCGCCAGCGCCCAGAAGGCGCTGGTCCACGTCCTGCCCGTCCAGGTCAGCGACGTCGCGGCGATCGACGGCGCCCACCAGCTGCTCTCGGCGGAGGACGGTCTCTATGTCCGGTCGATCCGGGACGGGGACATCCGGATGCTCTGCCCCCTCGAGGAGGATCTGCTCGACAACCGCTCCAACGACGGCCGCGTCCATCCGAGCGGGGCCCTGTGGATCGGCACGATGGATCGCGACGCCACCAAGGGGCGTGGATCGATCTATCACGTGGCCGGCACCAAGGTGCACCGCCTCTTCGGTGGCCTGACGATCCCCAACGGCATCAGCTTCTCGCCGGACGGCGCCACCGGCTACTTCGTCGATACCGACGTCGGCGTGCTTCACCGGGTGCCGCTCGACCCGAGGACCGGGCTGCCGCGGGGGCCGGTCGCGATCCACTTCGACCATCGCGGCGGCGAGGGCGCGATCGACGGGGCCGCCGTCGATGCCGAAGGCCTGATCTGGACGGCGCGCTTCGGCGCCGGCTGCCTCGACGCCTACAGCCCCGCGGGCGAGCGGGTCCGCACCGTCTCGGTGCCGATGCGGCAACCGACCTGCCCGACCTTCGCGGGCCGCGACCTCGACCGCCTGCTGGTCACGTCCGCCTACGAGGGCATGGACGCGGCGGACCGCGCCGAGGATCCGGAGCACGGCCGAACCATCCTGATCGACGTGGGCGCGCGGGGGCTGCTGGAGCCGGCCTTCCGGCTCTGCGCCTGACCCAGCGGATCCGGCCGGAACCCGTTCCTCGCGCGCCCTCGGCCCGGGCGTCGGAGCCCGACCCTCAGGAGATTCCATGACCGACGCGGGCGAGCGCCCCTATCAGCCCATCGAAGCCTACGCCCTCCTCAGCAACTGCGAGGGGTGCGCGCTCGTCGCCCGCGACGGGTCGATCGACTGGGCCTGCCTGGAGCGCTTCGACGCCGACCCGGCCTTCTCCCGGCTGCTCGACCGCCGGCGTGGCGGCCATTTCTCCATCCGCCCCGAGGGGCGGTACGAGACGACGCGGCAGTACCTGAGCCGCAGCAACATCCTGGAGACCACCTTCACCACGCCGGACGGCTTCGTGACCCTGCACGACTTCATGGTCGGGCCGGAGGGCGGCCCGGACCGGCCCCGGTTGGTCCGGCACGTCAGCGGCGTGTCGGGCCGCGTCCCGATCGCGGTCGCCTACCGGCCGCTGGCGGGCTTCGCCGAGGCCGTCGCGCCGCCGGAGATCGCGGGCGGACGGGTGACGGCACCGGGATGCCCGGGCCTCGTCGCGGATGTCGAGTTCGTGCGGGACGGGACCGGCGCCGCGGCGCGGTTCGTCCTGGAGGGCGGGCAGGCGCGGAGCTTCAGCCTCTACGGCGATGCCCTCCCGGACGCGCCGCCGGACGCGCGCGCCCTGATGGAGCGGACGCGCAGCGCCTGGGTGCTGTGGACGCAGGACGCCGCCTATACCGGGCCGCTCGCGGACGAGCTGATCCGGTCGGCGCTCGTGCTCAAGGCGCTGACCTACGCGCCGACCGGCGCGATGGTGGCGGCGGCCACGACCTCGCTGCCGGAGGAGATCGGCGGGATCCGCAACTGGGATTACCGGTTCTGCTGGATCCGCGACGCGTGCCTGTCCTTCTACGTCCTGAAGAAGTTCGGCATGCTGCGCGAAGCCGAGGCCTTCTTCGGGTTCGTGGCCGAACTCTGCGCGCGGGCGAAGGGGCGGCTGCGGCCGCTCTACAGCGTCTCGGGCGAGGCCGATCTCACCGAGGCCACGATCGCGCATTTCGAGGGCTGGCGGGGCAGCGCGCCGGTTCGGGCGGGCAACGAGGCCGCCGAGCAGCATCAGGCCGACGCGTACGGACAGGTGCTCGACCTGCTCTACCTCTACACACGCCTGGGCGGCACGCTCCCGGACGCGATGCACGGGCACGGCGCCCGGCTGGCCGACATCTCCGCCGCGCACTGGCACCGGCCCGACGCGGGCCTCTGGGAGCCGCGCAAGCCCGAGCAGCGCTACCTCCACGCGGCGATCATGAACTGGGTCGCCCTGGACCGGGCGATCCGCCTGTTCGGCCCGCGCGAGACCTGGTGCCGGGAGCGCGACCGGATCGTCGCGTGCGTGAACGGCCCGGGGATCCACCGGGACGGCTACTACCCGCAATACCTCGGCGGGGACGACGTCGATGCCGCCCTGCTGATGGCGCCCATGGTCGGCTTCCCGGTCGACGAGGCCGCCTTCGCCCGGACCGTGGACGTCGTCATCGAGCGCCTCGGGCACGGCCACCTCGTCTACCGCTACCGCAACGGCGACGGCCTGCCCGGCCACGAGGGCACCTTCCTGCTCTGCGCCTTCTGGCTGGTCGACGCGCTGCTCTGGCTCGGCCGGGACGCGGAGGCGCGGCTGCGCTTCAACGCCCTGCGCGCCCTCCAGAACGACGTCGGGCTCTACGCCGAGGAGGTCGCGCCGGACGGCGCGTTCCTGGGGAACTTCCCGCAGGCGTTCAGCCATCTCGGCTTCATCCACAGCGCCCTGATGCTCGACCTGTTCGACCACGGCGGCCGCGCGGCGGTGCAGGGCACCTACGCCGACCGGTCCCTGCGCGAGACGGCGCTGCGCCGGAGCCCGACCCTGGGCGGGCCCGCCTGACCGCCGCGCGTTCCGCCCTGCCCGCCTCACCACCCGCCTCGCCACCCGCGTCGCTACCTGGAGTGCCCATGTCCCGATCGAGCCGTCACGAAGCCCGTCTCCTGAGCGTCGACGAGGCCGATCTCGTCGCGCGCTCGCATCATCCCAGGCTCGCCGAGGCCGATGACGGCGGCTTGGCGGAGCTGGTCGCGCGTCTTCGGGAAAGCCGGGACCGCGCGCGGCATATCTCCCGCCGGCAGCGCCGCGAGCTGCGCGGCAAGGCCGACCCGTCCGGCGCGCGGGCCGCGACGGACAACACCGGGACACGCCGGAAGGCCGCGGTGCTGGCGGCCGCGGTGAAGCGTGCCAGCAAGGAGAGCGAGCGCAGGCGCAACGCCCGGGCGCGCGGTCGCCTGGTCACGAGCTCCCGCAGGGCGCTGGCGATGAGGCAGGCCGCCGGCGATCCCGGTCCCGCGCGGCCGTCCACGCGCGAAGCGCACGATGGCATGCGGCCCGTGCCCAACGACGGCCTGGCACCGTCGGGCGCCCTCGACAGTGCGGGCCATGAGATCGCGCGGCGGCGCGGCGGCGGCCCGCGGTAGCGCCGGACCCGGCCGGCCCGAGCGGGCGCTCCGGGCCGAGCCCTTCTCCCCCCGGCGTCCGCCTCCGCGGCATCTCACCGGGAGCGGACGGGCCGGAGCGGATCTCGCGAGGTCCCGCTCCAGGCTCCCTGTCGAAGAGCGCGACCGCGCCCAAGGACGGAGCGACAGGGGTCGTCAGTCCTGGCAGGGTGGGATCCGTTCGCGGCCCTGGGCCGATGCAGAGCGCGCACCGACAGGTGCGGGCACGAGGATGTCGTCGATGCGGGGCGCCGCGCTGGTTTTCGGAACACTTCTCGTCATCGCGACCTTCGTGTGGTTCATGTACTTCGTCCCTCTGGGATGCGCGATGAACACGACGGGTTGCCGGGAGACGTTCACCGTCTGGAGCGGCGGCGGCCTGGTCCATTTCTGGGCCCCGCTCCTCGTCGCAGCCTCGGCGATCGTCTTCGGATTGTCGGGCTCCAGGTAGATTGGCGGTATCATCGTCTCTCGATGGATGCGCACCGATCTCCACAGTCGTCGACGGATCTGTTCGGGAGCGATGAGGCGATCGTCGATGTCGTGGCGGGCGATGCGGCCGGCATCATCGCGATGGCCAGGCAGACGTTCCGGTGATCTTGCTCGCGGGTCACAGCCCGGCGTGCCGGCGCGAGCGGCCGATATCGGCGGTGGCAACCTGGTCCACCGGACGGTGTTGGGTCCCCCGGAGGTCGTTTCCATATGGCGCGTCGCATCCTGATCACCGGCGCCAGCATCGCCGGCAACACGGCGGCCTGGTGGCTCGGCCGCAGCGGCTTCGACGTGACCGTGGTCGAGCGCGCGCCCGCCTTCCGGGATGGTGGGCAGAACATCGACGTGCGCGGCGTCGGTCGCACGGTGCTGCGCCGGATGGGCCTGGAGCGGGCCGCCCTCGACAGCGGTACCGGCGAGGAGGGGACGGCCTGGATCGACGGTCAGGGGCGGGTCGCCGCGCGATTCGACGTCGCCGGGTCCGCGGGCGATGGCCCGACCGCCGAGATGGAGATCCTGCGCGGCGACCTGGCCCGCCTTCTCTACGAGCCGGCCCGGGAGCGGGCTCGCTACCGCTTCGGCGACCGCGTGGCCCGCGTCGCGGAGGACGAGGACGCGGTCGCCGTCACCTTCGCGAACGGCGCGACGGAACGCTACGACGCGGTGATCGTGGCCGAGGGCGTCGGCTCATCGACCCGCGAGCTCGTCTTTCCCGGGGAGAATGCGCCGCGCTGGATGGATCTGACCATCGCCTACTTCACCATCCCCCGAACCCCCGACGACGATCGGATTTGGCGCTGGTTCAACGCGAGGGGCGGCCGCAGTATCTCGCTGCGGCCGGACCAGCACGGCACCACGCGCGCGATGCTGACGCTCCGTCAACCGCCCGGCGGCGAGCAGGAATGGGATATCGCCCGGCAGAAGGCGTTCCTGCGGGCGCGTTTCGAGGGCGCCGGGTGGCAAGCCGAGCGCGTCGTGGCTGGTCTGGACGGGGCGGACGATTTCTACCTCGACGTCCTGCGCCAGGTGCGGATGAAGCGCTGGTCGTCCGGCCGCGTCGCGCTGACCGGCGACGCGGCTTGGTGCGCGACGCCGCTCGCGGGAATCGGAACGACGCTGGCGGTCACCGGCGCCTGCGTGCTGGCCGGCGAGCTGGCCCGCGCCGACACGGTCGGGGCCGCGTTCGCGGCGTACGAACGGGCGATGCGCCCGTATGTCGAGCGGGCGCAGAGTGTTCCCAAGCTCGCGCCGAAGCTCATGAATCCGCGGACGCGGACCGGCATCCGTCTCCTCCACGCGGCCCTGAACGTCGCGAGTTGGCCCGTGGTTCGCCGCGTCACCGCGAAGCTGTTCGGCGGGCGATCCGAGGAGCCCGATCTCTCCGCTTATCTCGGTCGATCGGCTTGATCCGACAGCGCGGCACCCGCGCGCCGCACGGTTTTACCGCGAGCGCTCGGATCTCCGCGGCCCGGCGCGCTGCGGGCTCTGACCCGGGACTGGTGCGCGACACCGTCTGTTGTCGGCGCCGCCCGTGCCGGCACGCAGGTCAGTGCCGGCACGCGACAATCCTCTCCATCCCCGTGAGATCAATGCCCGGTCTTTCGTGAATCGGATCCCTGCCGGGTCCCGACGCGCGCGAGCATGTCGAGGGCGTCACCGATCGCCGCGAACGCCGCGGTGTTGTCGAAGATGCACCACGCGCGACGGCCGAGGGCCTCGTGCTCTTCGAGGCGCTCGGCGATCCGGGACAGGACGCGCGGTTCGTACGCCGAGTGGTACATCCGCGGCGAGCCGTGGAGCCGGTAGTAGACGAGGTCCGGCCAGCCGCCGGGCACGGCGGCGTTCCGGACCGGCGCGGGGTCGGCCGCGACGCGGGCGATCGCGAGGCCGACGAGCAGGCGATCGACATCCTGGGTGAACCACGTGGCGTGGCGCGGCTCACAGACGATGTCGCCCGGGAAGCGCCGCCGGAATTCCGTCAGGAAGGACGCCGCGGACGGGCTGTCGAAGGCCAGACTCGGCGGGAGCTGGAGCAGCAGCGGCCCGAGCCTCGTCCCGAGACCTGCGACCTCACCGAGGAAGCGCGCGAGGGGCTCGTCCGCTCCGATGAGGCGCCGCTCGTGCGTGACCGATCGCGGCACCTTCACGGCGAAGCGGAACCCGTCCGGCACCGCCGCGGCCCACTTCGCGTACGTCGTCACCCGATGGGGCCGATAGAAGGAGGAGTTGATCTCGACGGCGGGAAAGCGCTGTCCGTACCGCTCCAGGTGGCTGCCCGCCTCTGGAAATCGCGGCGCGTAGGTCTTGGGCAGGCTCCAGCCCGCGGTACCGACGGCGATGGTGTCTGATGGATGCATGGAATACCGCTCGTGGCCGAAGCCATGCCGGCCCGACCGGCGATCGGTAGACCGGGACCTGCGCGCATGCGAGCGCTCGACGAGGTGTTCGACCGTCTCCCGCACTCCGCGTTCCGTCGACGATTCCGGCTGTCGCCCGCCGATCGCGCTTATCTCCGGGCGAAGGGGCTCCCGACGGTCCTGGACCATGCGCGGGACTTCGTGCGGCGACGCCTCGCGCCCGCCGAGCCCAGGAACGACGGCAAGCAGACGCCCTTCCGCGGCCACCCCGTCTTCACAGCGCAGCACGCGTCGGCAACCTGCTGCCGCGGCTGTCTGGCCAAGTGGCACGCGATTCCCGCGGGCCGGGAATTGACCGCGGCCGAGCAGGCCCACGCGGTCGCGGCGATCGCGCGCTGGCTGCGCTCCCAGGACGTCGAGGCCTGAGGCGCGCCCGAGCCCGGGCGCTGCCGCCTGGCGCCTCGATTCCCGACGCGCCCGCCGAAGCGGTTCAGGCCCGGCGGCGTGCCGTCGCTGGTCGCGGCGTCCGGGCCGACCGGCCCCGCCGCTTCTCCCGCTCCGCGGATTTCTTGCCCTTCGTCCCTCCGGCACTCGCCTCGCCCCTACCCTGCCGCGGCGGCGCTGCGTGCGCGTCGAGGAAGCGGCGGCACGCGTCGAAGTCGGTCTCCGCCTCCGGAGGGCACGGGACGCCGCGCTGCTGGGCGAGGCTGCGCGCGTAGCCGAGCATCGCCGCGCTCGGGATCCGCTGGCCGCCGGCGTGGTCCGCCTGCGCGGCGCGCGGTCCGGCATGGGTGTCGAGGAACGCGCGGCAGACGCTGATGCTGCTCCTGCAGCCGCGCGGCAGCGTCACGCCCTTCCGCTCGGAGAGACTCACCGCGAACGCCATCATGGCCGGCGTCGGTGGCCGCTGGTCGCCCTGACCGGCTGGGATCAGGCTCGGATCGAGGCTGACCGCCGGCGCCCGCGCGATCGCGGCGATCAGGTCGTCGAGACGGGCGCGGGTGCGCTGCCGGAAGGCGTTCGCGCGCGCGACGGCCTCGGCCCGCGTGGCCGCCCGTCCGATCTCGGCGAGCTCCGCCTCAAACATGGCGCGCCCGACCGGATCCCCGTAGGCCGGGAACACCCCGCGCACCGCGCGGATGAAGGTCCGGCCGACCTCGGTGACCTCGATGGCCGGATCCTTTCCCGTGGACAGCGTGATGTAGCGGCTCTTCAGGAGCTTGGGCAGGATCGTGTCCCGGGTCGCGGCGGTCCCGAGCCCCTTCGGCTCGTTCGGGTTGGCCGGGTTCTCTAGGGCGCGCTTGGCGGCCGGATCGTCCACCTGGTCGATCAGCCGACCCATCACCACCGGCAACTCGCCCCGGGTGATCCGCCGCGGCGGCTCGGTCATCGCGGTGGCGACGTCCGCCGTCGCGGCGGAGGCGGCCTCGCCGTCGGTCACGAGCGGCAGGCGGGTGGCGGTAGCTTCCGCCTCGCGCTTGGCCTTGCCGGGCACGACGTCCGCCTCGGCCTCGGCCTCGCTGCCGTAGATCGCGCGCCAACCGGGCGCGCGCACGACGCTGCCGGAGACGGCGAACCGCTTCACGCCGAGCGGTGTCTCGACCTCCGCCGTGACGCTCGTGCGCGCGTCGACACCGTCGGGAAGGTGCGCGGCGAGGTAGGCCTTCGCCACGAGTTCCCACACTCGGAACTGATCGGCGCCGAGACGGCCGCGCTCGGGCGCCTTGCGCAGGGGCACGATGGCGTGGTGCTCGCCCGGATCCGCGACGTAGTGGCCCTTGAGACCGCGACGGATCAGCGGCGCAGCGTCTCGCGGAACCACCGCGTTCAGATCGGTCAGGACGGTCGTGACGGCCGCGATGACCGCGGCGGCATCGCCGGCCTGGCCCTCCGGCAGGTGCTCGGACTCCGTGCGCGGGTAGCTGAGGTACCCCTGATCGTAGAGGTCCTGGGCGACGCCGGCCGTGTGCTGCGGGTCCCAGCCGAACCGCTTGGCGCAGCGCCGCGCCAGGGTATCCTTCGAGAACAGCCGGGGCGGTGCGCGCCGGACATCCTTGTGCGCGACCGCCAGAGGGCCCGACCACGTCGCCGCGGCGGACCGGATCGTCTCGGCGATCGCCGCGTCGAAGATCCGCTCCTTCGGGGCGTGCCAGAGGGTGAGTTCCGCGCCCGAGCGGGTCGCCAGGTGCACCGCGACCTTGAAGAAGTCCTGCGGCACGAAGGACCGGATCCGCTCCTCCAAATCCGCCAGGATGGCGAGGGTGGGCGTCTGCACGCCGCCGAAGCGCCACGGCTCCCGGAAGGCGGGCGGGCGCAGGCGCAGCGAGATCGCCCGCGTGCCGTTCAGACCGAGATGATAGTCCTCGTACTGCCGGCAGAGCGCCTCGAGGTAGGCGGCGTAGTCCCGCTCGCCCGAGTCGGGATCCTTGGCCAGGGCCGCGAAGGCCCGTCGGATCGACACTTCGTCGAGCGCGCCGAGCTTGAGCCGGTCGACACGCCCGTGCCAGCCGAGATGCTCGAGCACTTCCCAGGCGATCATCGAGCCCTCACGACCGGGATCGGTGGCGATGATCACGCGCTCGACGCCGGTCAGCGCCTGCCGGATCGCGGCGATCTTCGACTCGTGCGACTGGCCGGACCGGTTCGTCCCGTAGCCGACCGGGATCGTGGCGAGGACGATCGGGAGGACGTCGAAGCGCCAGGGCTTCCACTCGGGCCGGATGCTGCCCGGCTCCTCGGCCGACAGCAGGTGTCCCTCCGCGGCCACGCAGACCGTGCTCGGCGAGCGGAAGAAGCGCTGCAGCTGGCGCATCGCCGAGGGCTTCTCGAAGAAGAACAGCGTGCGACCGGAACTCGGAGGTGGCATGTCGCTGACCGATAGGACTGTCGCCGCGCCGGGCGGTGGTTCCCATTTTGTTCCAGACGGGTGCCGCTTGCAACCGGCGCCATCGATCGAGGGTTAGCCGAGGCCGCGGCACCGCGGGGGCGCCTGCGGCGCCGGTCACGAGAGCTCCGTCCGCCGAGCCGACGCATCGGATCGGTCGAGACCGTCGCGGACGCCTGGAGGCTCTGCCTTCGCAGCATGTCGGACGGAGGAGCGTGGCGCGCGGTGGCTCCCTCCGGGCGCGGTCGTGTCCGAGCCGGGCGAGGCCGCCGGGTGCACCGGGCATGCCGTGTCGCCGGATCTTCGCCTGCGTGCGCCGCGCCATCGACGGCCGGCCGTTCGGCGCCCCGAAGGCTCCGAACGCCCGGCTGCGCGATACGGTCTTCCCGCCCCTAAGACCTGCCGGGACGGGCCGGCATCCTGCTGGCGTGGAACCGAGACCCGGCCGCCCACTCACTAACCGGCGCCGTGCGCCGAGACGGTCTTGTTGCCGTGAATGAGTTCCCGGCCGGCATAGAGCCCGCCGACGACCTGAAGATCGAGACGCTCCGCGTCGCGGCGCCGGACCTCCGCCATGATCGCGCTGGCCGCTTCCGGGTCGGCGCCGGTCGTCAGGAGGGCCTGCTCGCCGAGGAGCAGGGCCGAGGCGACAGTCTCCCGGATCTGGTAGGCCACGCCGGCCTGGATCAGTTCGACGGCGTGTTCCCGATCGCGGGCGCGCGCCAGCACGGGCACCAGGGGGAATTCCGCCTTGGCGATCTCCGCGACGCGCTTGGCCATGGCGGTGTCGTCGACGCAGATCAGGATCGCCCGCGCCGTCGCGGCACCGGCCGCGTGGAGGATGTCGAGGCGCGTGCCGTCGCCGTAATAGACCTTGAAGCCGAAGCCCTCGGCGAGACGGATGTTGCCCGGGTTCGTGTCGATGATCGAGACGGAGCAGCCCTGCGCGATCAGCGGCTGACTGGCGATCTGACCGAAGCGACCGAACCCGACGATGAGGGCGCTGCCCACGAGATCCTCGGGCGCCTCGACGCCGTCGGTGGACAGGGCGGCCTTGGGGCCGAGACGGTCGAAGGCGACGACCATCAGCGGCGTGATCGCCATCGACAGGATGATGGTGGCGGTCAGGACGGCGTTGGTCGTGCCGTCGATGATGCCGGCGCTCGCGGCGGCCGCGTACAGCACGAAGGCGAACTCGCCGCCCTGCGCCATGAGGGCCGCGCGCTCCAGCGACTCGGCATGGGAGGCGCGCAGAATCCGGGCCACGCCGTAGATGAGCAGGCCCTTCACGGCCATGTAGGCGGCGACGCCCGCCAGGATCAGACCGGCGTTCGCGGCGATCACGGTCAGGTCGAGGGACATCCCGACGCCCAGGAAGAACAGGCCGAGCAGGATGCCGCGGAACGGCTCGACATCGGCCTCCAGCTGGTGGCGGAAGCTCGATTCCGAGAGAAGGACGCCGGCCAGGAAGGCGCCCATCGCCATCGAGAGCCCGCCGAGCTGCATCGCGAGGGCCGAACCGAGCACGACCAGGAGGGCTGCGGCCGTCATGACCTCGCGCGCCTTGGAGGCCGCGAGGAGGCGGAACAGCGGGTTGAGCAGCCAACGGCCCGCGGCCACGAGCGCGCAGACCGAGACCAGGGCGATGGCGACCGTGACCGCGCGCTCCGTCGCGCTCGCTGCGCTCCCGCCCGGCACGAGAAGGGCGACGGCGGCGAGGAGCGGGACGATGGCGAGATCCTCCAGCAGCAGGATCGCCACGATGCGCTGACCCTTCGGCGTCGAGAGCGCGCCGCGCTCCTCGAGGAGCTGCATGACGATCGCGGTCGAGGTCAGCACGAAGCCGGTGCCGGCCACGAAGGCGACGGTGACCGGGAAGCCCAGGGCGAGCCCGACCAGGGTGAGGGCCGCGATGCAGGCGCCCACTTGGGCGAGGCCGAGACCGAAGATCGCGCGGCGCATGCCCCAGAGCCGGGAGGGCTCCATCTCCAGCCCGATGATGAACAGGAACATCACGACGCCGAGCTCGGCCACGTGGAGGATGGCGTGGGCATCCGTGAACAGGCCCAGACCGAAGGGGCCGATCGCCAGTCCCGCCAGGAGGTAGCCGAGCACCGAGCCGAGGCCGAGCCGCTTGAACAGCGGGACGGCGATGACGCCGGCCGCGAGGAGGGCGACGACCTGGACGAGCTCGCTTCCAGCACCGGATGCTTCGACAGCCATGGCGAAATCCTTTCGTGGGTGCGCTTGCGCCCTCCAGCCCGTGCGAGGCTTCGAGGACGCGTCGATCGACCCACCTTGAGGGAGGAAGGCTGAATCACAAATGGAAACTATCGAAACGGATCGTTTCGATCATGACCCTGCGAGCGACCTTCTTCGGCTTCGGCCAGGCCCGCGCGACCGAGCCCTCGAACGCACGCGCGACCCGAAGCGTACCCCTTGTCCTGATCACCGACAGGCCCGCCGGATGGCTGCCGCCCCGGCGACTCCCCTCGGGCGGGACTTTGCCGGATCGGAGAGTGGTTTCCGTGCACCCCGAAGATCGCGGTCATCAGCGTCTCGCGCGCCGATACGGGAGCAGGTCGCGACCCGCTCGTCAGGCGCGCGCTCGAACAGGAGCGTTGTTCGCCTGTCGCGGAGGACGGAATGCTCGTCCGAGTCCCGGATACCGAGGCGTTCGCGGCGCGACGCGGATCTGCACCCCCACGGACCGGCCTCCCGATACGGCCGCTCGGCACCGGTTCGGAGCGCCTCGCGGCCGATGTGGAAGGGCGATTGACAGGCGAATTTGGGCGCCCTATACGGCGCCTCCCGACGCGGTGCCCGGCCAGGGCGGGCCGCTCGGACGGACTTCTACTGAAGACTGCAAGCAGCTTTCGGCGAGCGCCGGAGCAGTTCCTGTTGCTCTTCAAATGGCTCTTGTGTAAGCAGGCGCCGCTCTTTGACAAGTGAATACGAGAAAGAGAAGCGTGGACGGCGCTTGTCCTTGCGGATCCTGCGAGAGCGGGATCATCGAGAGAAGCGAGCTGTCTAACGCTTCAGAAGCTCACACTATCCGGGCAGTGATGCCAGGATGATTGTGAGCCTCTGTCAAGATGTTGTGATCAGCTTAGATCAATCTCTTCAACGTGAGAGTTTGATCCTGGCTCAGAGCGAACGCTG
>NZ_JBQEPK010000019.1:0-113242 GCF_052045615.1 Methylobacterium sp. 22177
CCCGCAACCAGGGCGCGTTCGTCATCAACGCCGCCAACAACTTCCCGGTCGTCTACAGCGGCGTCGGTCGCCGCGACGACCAGTTCGCCGTCGTCCGCGCCGGCCTGAACTACAAGTTCGGCACGTTCTAGGATCGCGNCGCCCCACCGTCGACATGCGGGAAGCCCGGCCGGCAGGTCGGGCTTCTCGCTTTTCGGGGTCGGCGGATGAAGTTTTTGCAATCCCCCTGACAAAGCGTCGCCGCGCACCCATGTCCTAGCTGCCATGCGGCGCGTTCGGGCCCGCGGGTGAGATTCGAGGAGGACGACTCCATGAACAGCGAAGAACGCGACGTCATTTCGGGAATCTTCCAGCGGCTGGAGCAGGCGCAGACCCAGCCCCGCGACGCGGAGGCGGAGCGCTTCATCGCCGACAAGCTCCGCGCGCAGCCCTACGCACCCTACGCGATGGCGCAGCTGATCTACGTGCAGGAAGAGGCGATCAAGAGCCTGAACCAGCAGCTGGAGCAGGCCCGCAGCCAGGCGGCCTCGGCCCAGCCCTCCGGGGGCGGCGGCTTCCTGTCGAGCATCTTCGGCGGCGGCAGCCAGCAGCGCCAGGAGCCGCAGCCTGGCTACGGGCAGCCGCGTCCGGGTGGCCAGCCCTGGGGCAACCAGGGCGGCGCGCCGCAGGGTTACCCGCAGCAGGGCTACCCGCAGCAGGGCGGCTACCCGCAGCAGCAGGGCGGCCCGTGGGGCGGCCAGCCCCAGGCCCCGGCGCGCGGCGGCGGCTTCATGGCGACGGCGCTGCCCATGGCGGCCGGCGCGGCGGGCGGCATGCTCCTCGGCAGCGCCCTGTCGAACGCCTTCGCGGGCGGCCATTCGAGCCTCGGCAGCGCCGCGGCGGCCGGCCTCGGCGGCGGTGGGGGCGAGACCATCGTCAACAACTACTACGGCGACGGCGGCAACCAGGATCTCGGCTCGGCCCTCGACAACAGCGGCAGCGACCTGGGCGGGTTCCAGGACGCCGGCTACAGCGATCCGGGCGGTGATTTCGGCGGCGACCTCGGCGGCGGCGACGACAGCGACTGGACCTGATCGGCGCTGACATCGAGCGGAAGGCCCGGTCGCGTCAGGCGCGGCCGGGCCTTCTCCGTATCGGCGGGTTCGATCCGCGACGGCGCGCGCGTCGGGCGCTCAGAGCACCTCGACCCGGGTTCCGACCGGCACGCGGTCGTAGAGGTCGACGACGTCGTCGTTCATCATCCGGATGCACCCCGACGAGACCGACTGCCCGATCGTGTTGGGCTCGTTCGTCCCGTGGATGCGGTAGAGCGACGAGCCGAGGTAGAGGGCGCGGGCGCCCAGCGGGTTCTCCGGGCCGCCGGCCATGTGGCGCGGCAGATCGGGACGACGGGCGAGCATCTCGGCCGGCGGCGTCCAGTCCGGCCACTCCGCCTTGCGGCTGACCGTCTTGAGACCGCTCCAGGCGAAGCCGGGGCGGCCGACGCCGATCCCGTAGCGCAGCGCGCGCTGCCCCGCCTGCACGAGGTAGAGATGCTTGCCGGCGGTGTCGATCACGATCGTGCCGGGCTTCTGCCGCCCCGCGAAGGCGACTTCCTGGCGCTGATACTCAGGCGGGACTGCGCGGCCGATCCGCCCCGGATCCGCCTGGGGCGCACCGTAGGCGGCCGCGGGCGGCGCGCCGTAGGGCTGCGGGGCACTGTAGGACTGGCCGTACGCCTGCCCGTACGCCTGCCCGTAAGCTTGGGCAGGCTCCGGCTCAACCGGCACCAGCTCGCCGGAATAGGCGGCGACCCGCTGCTGCGGCGCGGCGCGCTGCGGCCAGCCGCGCCCGGCGCCGCCGGCGCTGCCGGTGACGAGATACTCGATGAGGCCGCCGCCGTAGCCGCCCTCGGCGTAGCGCGCCTGCTGCGCCCGGGCGGGGCCGCACAGCACGAACGCGGCCGCAGCCACCCCCATTCCCAGACGGACTGAACGCCGCATCGCCGCATGCTCCCGAGCCGGAGCCCACGCTCCCGGCCCGCGAACGATCCCGTCACATTTTACCGAATCGGGTGAACAAACGTGGTGAATCGTCTCCGCAGCCCGGCCTCTCCCCGGCCCGTCGCCGCCAGCGTGAATCGGCGGTTAAGCTTGGCGGCACCGCCCGGCCTCACCCCGGAGCGGGCAGAGCCCGCCGGAAGAAGCTCGGCAGTCACAGTCCGCTAACCGTTATGGTAGACAGTCTCGGCGACGGAACCCGAACGCTCACGCCCGGACGATGACCCAGAAGCGCTATCGCATCGAAGACAGTCTCGGGCTTCCCGCGGCTCCCCCTCCCGGGCCGGGGGCGTCCGCCTCGAGCGAGCGCCTGGAGGAGATCTTCAACGCCATCCAGGACTTGCGCCGCGTCACGCAGATGAGCGCGAGCGAGACCATCGAGTCGTGCCGGCGCGAGCTGCACGAGGCGCTGGCGATGCGCACCGAACTCGACGTGATGAAGGAGGCGATCACCCGCACCAAGTCGGAGCTGGCGACGCTTCACCGGACCGAGAATACCGGCAAGGGCATGCGCCGGGCGGCCGACGAGCTCGACGCGGTGGTCGACTCCACGGAGCGCGCCACCACGCAGCTCCTCGGCGCGGTCGAGGAGATCGAGAGCCACGCCGGCATGCTCAACGCCGCGACGCTGCCGCCCGGCATGAAGCCGCACGTCGACGTGATCCTCGAGCGCGTGATCACCGCCTACGAGGCCTGCAACTTCCAGGACCTGACCGGCCAGCGGATCACCAAGATCGTCGGCGTGATGAAGTTCATCGAGGAGCATCTCGACCGGCTGATCGCCACGTGGTCGGAGCTCGACAGCTTCAAGGAACTCATCACCGTCATGCCGGTGCCGACCTCCCTGGACGACGAGAGCTCGCTCCTCAACGGGCCGAAGCTCGACCACGACGTCGGTCACGTGGATCAGAGCGACATCGACTCGCTGTTCGACTGATTGATCGGATTGGGCGCGCGATTTTTGTCGCCGCCCCCGTCCCCCTGGCGGTCCGGAGCGCTTAGATCTGCGGTATGAGCCGCAGAGCCCTCCCAGACCTGCCCCCCGACACATTCGACGACGGCCGCGACGCCGAGCGGGACGAGGCCGTCGACGAGCCGGAAGCCGAACTCCCCGACACGGAGACGCCGGAGATCGACTTCGATTTCGAGCCGGGCGCCGTCCAGGCCGGCACGGAGGTGATCCGCCGGTTCTGGTCGACCCTGCCGTCGTCGCCCGGCGTCTACCGGATGTTCGACCATCGCGGCGACGTCCTCTATGTCGGCAAGGCCAAGAACCTGAAAGCGCGGGTCGGCTCGTACGCGCGGGGCCAGGCGCACTCGAACCGCATCGCCCGGATGATCTCGCAGACGGCGGCGATGGAGTTCGTCACCACCGCGACCGAGACCGAGGCGCTCCTCCTCGAGGCCAACCTCATCAAGCAGCTGAAGCCCCGCTTCAACGTGCTGATGCGGGACGACAAGTCGTTCCCCTACATCCTGGTCACCGACGACGGCCCCGCCCCGCAGATCGTCAAGCACCGGGGGGCCCGGCGCCGGAAGGGCAACTATTACGGCCCCTTCGCCAGCGTCTGGGCGGTGAACCGGACGGTGAACGCGCTGCAGCGCGCCTTCCTGCTGCGCACCTGCACCGACAGCTACTACGAGAACCGCACCCGGCCCTGCCTGCTCTACCAGATCAAGCGCTGCTCCGGCCCTTGCACGAACGAGATCGGGCCCGAGGACTACGCCGCGATGGCGGATTCCGCGCGGGCGTTCCTCGCGGGCAAGTCGAACGCCGTGAAGGACCGGATGCGCGCCGAGATGCAGGCGGCGTCCGAGGCGATGGAGTTCGAGCGTGCCGCCCGGTTCCGCGACCGCATCGCAGCCCTGTCGGCGATCCAGGGGGTGCAGGGGGTCAACACCCAGGGTGTGGAAGAGGCGGATGTGTTCGCCCTCGACGAGCAGGCCGGCCAGTTCTGCATCGAGGTGTTCTTCTTCCGGAACTTCCAGAACTGGGGCAACCGCGCCTATTTCCCGAAGGCCGACCGGACCATGACGCCCGACGAGGTGCTGGGCTCGTTCATCGGCCAGTTCTACGACGACAAGCCCGCGCCCCGGACGGTGCTGACGAGCCACGCGATCGAGGACGCGGAGCTGGTGGCGGCGGCCCTGTCGAGCCGGGTGGAGTACCGCGTCGAGATCCACCGGCCGAGCCGCGGCGAGCGGAAGAACCTCGTCGACTACGCCCAGCGCAACGCCAAGGAGGCGCTGGCCCGGCGCCTCGCCGACACGGCCTCGCAGGGCAAGCTGCTCGCGGCGCTCGGCCAGGCCTTCGGGCTCGACGGCGCACCCCGCCGGATCGAGGTCTACGACAACTCGCACATCATGGGCACGAACGCGGTCGGCGGCATGATCGTCGCCGGCCCGACGGGCTTCATGAAGGCGCATTACCGCACGTTCAACATCAAGTCCGAGGATCTCACGCCCGGCGACGATTACGGCATGATGCGCGAGGTGCTGCAGCGGCGCTTCAAGCGGCTCGCGAAAGAGGCGCCGCGCACCGAGCGCGAGGCGGCCGCGTCCGCGGGCGAGGGCGACGTGCCGGAGCCGGTGCCCGCGCCGGCGGAGGAGAGCGATGCGTTCCCGGCCTGGCCGGATCTCGTGCTGATCGACGGCGGCAAGGGCCAGCTCGAGGCCGCGCGGGCGGCGCTGGAGGAGGTCGGCGTGGCGGGCGTTCCCCTGGTCGGCGTCGCCAAGGGCCGCGACCGCGATGCCGGCCGCGAGACGTTTTTCGTGCCCGGCCGCCCCCCCTTCAAGCTTCCGCCGCGCGACCCGACGCTCTACTTCGTGCAGCGGCTCCGCGACGAGGCGCACCGCTTCGCCATCGGCAGCCATCGGGCCAAGCGGAAGCGAGAGATGGTGAAGAATCCCTTGGACGAGATCGCCGGCATCGGCCCGAGCCGCAAGCGCGCGCTCCTGCACCATTTCGGGACCGTGAAGGCGATCCAGCGCGCCGCCTTCGAGGATCTGGCCAGGACCCCGGGCGTGAACGCCGCCACAGCGCGGGCGGTCTACGACTTCTTCCATGCCGGCGCCTGAGAACCCGGCCGCGATGGCCGAGGCAGACTCAGAGGCGTTGACGCCCGGGCCCCGCTCTGATTTCACCCCTGCGATGAACGCCGTCCTTCCCCGACGACGGTCGCCGGCCTGGACGCTCGCGAATTGCCTGACCTACGGGCGCCTCGTTGCCGTGCCGGTGATGGTCGCGCTGCTGTTCTGGCCCGAATCCCACACGGCGCGGTGGACGGCGCTGGGGGTGTTCGTCGCGGCCGCGATCACCGACTATCTCGACGGCTACGTCGCCCGCACCTACCACCAGAGCTCGGCGCTCGGCCGGATGCTCGATCCGATCGCCGACAAGCTCCTCGTCTCGGCCTGCCTGCTGATGCTGGCGGCGGACCACACCATCGTCGGCTCGAACATCTGGGCGGCGATCGTGATCCTGTGCCGCGAGGTGCTGGTCTCCGGCCTGCGCGAGTATCTGGCGGAGCTGAAGGTCGGCGTGCCGGTCAGTCGGATCGCCAAGTGGAAGACCACCGTGCAGCTCCTGGCGCTCGGCTTCCTGGTGGCCGGCCCGGCGGGCGAGACGGTGCTCCCGGGAACCGAGGCGATCGGCCTGACGCTCCTGTGGCTCGCCGCCGCGCTCACGCTGTGGACCGGCTGGGACTACATGCGGGCCGGGATCAAGCACGTCATCGACGATCCGCGCTGACGGATCCGCCTCCGGGACGCGCGGTCCCTGCCCTGTCTCCGGTACGGTGATGCGATGAAGCTCGTCTATTTCGCCTGGGTCCGCGAGCGGATCGGCCGCTCCGAGGAGGAGCTGGCGCCGCCGCCGGAGGTCGCCACCGTCGCCGATCTGGTCGGGTGGCTCCGGGGCCGCGGCGAGGAGTACGCCTACGCCTTCGAGGATCCGGGCGTCGTCCGCGCCGCGATCGACCGGGCCCATGTCAAGCCGGACGCGCCGATCGCGGGTGCCCGCGAGATCGCCTTCTTCCCGCCGATGACGGGCGGCTGAGAACCGGCCGCGCCGCGCACGTAGTCCGCCGGGGTTGCAACGGGTCGGCTTCCGCGGACATTGGCGCCGTCGCTCCGGCTGCCCGTCAGCCGAACGGCGCGCGGGCCGAGCCGAGTTTTTTACGGGTTCGGCCCGCCTCGGGACGCCACAATCCGCGGAACGCCCAAGCTGGCATTGCCGTTACCCGCTACCGAAATCGGTTTTGGAGTTTCAGCATGCGCATGACCTTGCTCGCGACCGCCGCCCTGTTGAGCCTCGGCGCCGCCGCGCAGGCCCAGACCACCGTCATCGAGCGCGACCGACCGGCCGTCGTCGTCGATCGCCCGGCGAGCGAGTCGAAGTCCGTGACCGTCCATGACCACGGCGACGGCTGCGTCACCAAGACGGTGCGCAAGGAGAACGACATGGGCGATACGAAGACCGTGAAGAAAGAGAGCTGCGACTGAGGCACGCGAGCGGGTCGGGCCGGAGCGCGGTCCCGCGCGCCCAGCCCGGCCAGGCCCCTGCGCGTCTTCGGTTCAGCGCCAGCCCGCGTCGATGAAGTACGGGTGGCCGGTGCACATGCGTGCGTCGTCCGAGGCCAGGAACAGGACCAGCGCGGCGACGTCGGCCGGCTGGATCCGCCCGTCCAGGCATTGCGCGGCGACGATCTCCGCCTCGCCCTCCGGCGTGTACCATCGCTCCTGGCGGGGCGTCTGAACGTTGCCGGGCACGACCGTCGCCACCCGGATGTTGTCGCGACCGAGGTCGCGGGCCAGGGCGCGTGTCATCCCCTCGATCGCCGCCTTGGCGGTCTGGTAGAGCGGCATCTCCCTGAGCCCGAGATGCCAGCTGATCGATCCGAAGTTGAGGATCACGCCGCCGCCGGCGCGCTGCATGGCCGGGACCGCCGCCTGGGCGGCGAAGAACAGGTGGCGCAGGTTCACCGCCATCCGGTCGTCCCAGTAGGCGGGCGTCACGTCCGCGAGGGCGTGGCGGTCGTCGTTGCCGGCATTGTTGATCAGGACGTCGAGCCCGCCCAGGGCCGCGTCGGCCTCGGCGACCAGCGCGCGGACCGCGTCGACATCGGTCAGGTCGCAGCGCCGGTAGAGCGGGGCGTGCGCGGCGCCGGGCCCGAGACGGGCCACCACGGCGCGGGCCGCATCGTCCGCGATATCGCAGAACAGGACGCGGGCCCCCTGCCCGACGAAGGCCTCGACCAGCCCCGCGCCGATGCCCGAGGCGCCGCCGGTCACGAGGACGCGCTTGCCGGCGAGGCTCGGATACCGCGCGCGCTGATCCGGCTGCGCCGCCATCGGACCTCCTCGAGGTTTTAAGGTAGACCGGAACTTGTCTGAGTTTACCACGGTGGCCGGCCGCCGCAACGGTGGCGGGGCCGCCTGAGATTCGCGAAACGTTAACGGTTCGCGAATGACATCGTCGGGTCTTCTAGAAAGGAACACCCGATGCCCCTGCGTCTGGAACTCAAGCCGTTCGAGCGGCTGATCATCAACGGCGCGCTGCTGCGCAACGGCGACCGCCGCTCGACCTTCCTGATCGAGACGCAGTGCAAGTTCCTGCGCGAGAGCGAGATCATCACGGAGAGCGAGGCCGACACGGCCTGCAAGCGTCTCCACCTGACGCTGACGGTCATCTACCTCGCCGACGACCCCACACAGAGCATCGACCTGTTCTTCCGGCAAGCCACCGACCTGCTCGGGCTGGCGCCGGCCGCGGCCGGGCAGATCGCCGCGATCGCGCAGGCCGTCGAGGCCGGCGAGTATTACCGATCGCTCAAGCTGAGCCGCAAGCTCGTCGAGTGGGAGGCCGCCGGCTCGGCATCGCAGGCCGTCGTGCCGGACCAGGCGGCCGCTCCCTGATGGGAGAGCCCGGCCTCAGCCGGGATTGCCCTGAAGACCGGCGGCGATGTGATTGTTGATCGACACCAGCGTGGCGATCTTCTCGGGCGTCGGCGCGATCATGGTGTCGATGCAGCTCTGGAGCACGAACACGCCCAGGCGGCCGACGCCCTGCTTCACGTCGGCGGGGAGCGGGTTCACGTCGGACGTCGCCTCGGAGGTCAGCAGCGTCCAGACCCGCTGGTTGAACGTCAGGGCCTCGTTGATGCGTCCGGCATCGCCGCTGGCGAGCCCCTGACTGGCGCCGATGAGCTTCTGTGCGGCCTTCAGCAGCACGGCGGATTCGGCCTCGCGGGGCGACAGCGCGCTGTGGGAAGTCTTGGCGTAGGCGTTGGCGGCGTAGTTCATCGGCGGTCCAGCCCCGTCGTCGGGCCTGCCACTGAGGCAAGCTAGCGCGTAGCTGTCGCAGACCAGGAGTTAAAAGCGCGTGAGCACCGCGTCCGCCATGATCCCGCCGGGTTGGTTATCGACGACGCTCTGCGGCCGAAAGAAACCGGCCCCCGGATCCCGACCCCGATGTTGAATTTCGTTCTCGGAACTGTTGCCGGCGGCCTGATTGCCTGCGTGCTGACCATCGCGGCGGCGCGGCAGCCCGAAGTTCAGTCCCGACTCGGTCTGATACCGGCGGCGCCCGCGACGCTGGCGGCCGTCACGAAGCCGGTCGAGCACGATTGCGGACGACGGACGGAGCCGGCCCCGAAGATCGGCTCCCAGGAGATGCTGTTCAACCGCCAGAGGTTTTGGTCGGTCGCGCCGTAATCAGAACGTGCCGATCAGCATCAGCAGCATCGTCGTGGCGACGGTGGTGCTGACGAAGCCGCAGAGGGCGGCCGCGAAGGACGGACCGGTGCGGGTGACGGCGGGCTCGATGTCGTTCGGGAGCGTGGCGGGGGTCATCGGCGCAGAACCTTCTCGGCGACCAGCGTCGCGCGTGTCGCGGTGATGCTTCAGGAACGGGACGTCCGAGGTGCGATCGCGCACCCGGTCAGTCGCAGCGGTTGATTTTCTTGGCGATCCGCAGACCCCGCAGCTCGCTGCGGAGATCGATGGCCACGACGCCCTCGCCGCATCGCTCGAACGCGTCGCGGGCATCGTCGTAGCGGTCGCCCACCTCGTCGAGCGTGTCGCAGACGCGGTCGTGGTCGCCCAGGCGGGCTTCCTGACGCGCCTGGAAGCGCAGGGCGTTCGCCTCGTCGACCTTGCGCTGAGCTTCGATGCAGGACGGCAGGGCCGACGCGGCGGAAGTCAGGGCGAGGCCTGCCAGAAGGCTGGCGAGGCAGCGGGTCAGAGTGACCGACTTGGCACTCACGGGAACACTCACACACGGTTTGTGATGGCAGATCCGCGGGCGGGCCTGCCGGGTTTCTCGGAGCGGCTCAGATCCACTCCCTCTCTGTCCGCTGAAACAGTGAAGCTGACGTGAAAGTTCCGCGCCGAATCACGCCTTCCGGCGCAGGCGGGAGGTCAGGATTACCGAGAGTTGCACGGGGGCCGCACCCATCGGATCGACGCCGACATCGTACTGCTTCGGCATCGGCTTGAGCTTGCCGTGGCTGTGGCCGTGGAGGTTGAGAGCCCCCCGGCTCATGCCGTTCCAGGTGCGGAACGCGTAGTGGCAGAGCACCACCATCCGCCCCTCGACGGCGAGTTCCGCGTAGTGCCGCACCGACGCCCAGCCGGGCGCCGTCAGCGTGTCCGGCCCGTCGTTGTTGCCGACGATCAGGTGCTTCTCGCCGTTCAGTCCGGCGAGGATCGCGCGGATCCGGTCGCCGCTCGGTCCGAGGGCGAAATCGCCGAGGTGCCAGACCGTGTCGTCGGGCGAGACCGTCGCGTTCCAGGCCGCGATCAGCCCGGCATCGTGGGCCTCGAGATCCGGATAGGGCCGGTGATCGAAGCGCAGCGCCCGCGGGTCGCCGAAATGGGTGTCGCCCGTGAAGAAGATGGTCACCGCTCAGCTCCGCCATGCCTCTGCGTCTTGCTTCAGCGCCTCGCCCCGGCGCCTTGCCTCGTCGCCCTGCCCGGCAGCGCCGCCGGATTGCCGCCGAAATCGGCCTGCGGCCGCCTTGTTCCCGCGGACCCGCGTCCGCCTGGCGCGTTGACGGCCCGCGCGGCAGGGTCGAAGCCTCCCCCGGCGAGGCGCCAGCGGGAGGGCACGGGGCATGCTGGGAACGGTGGGATTCGCGTTCCTGGCCGGCCTGCTCTCGGTGCTCTCGCCCTGCGTGCTGCCGCTGATCCCCATCGTGCTCGGGACGGCGGCAGCCGAGCATCGCCTCGGTCCGGTCGCGCTGGCAGCCGGCCTCGCCGTCGCCTTCACCGCCATCGGGCTGTTCGTCGCGACGATCGGCTTCACCGTCGGGCTGGACGGCGACGTGTTCCGGCGCGCCGGCGCGGTGCTCCTGGTGCTCCTGGGCGCGGTGCTGATGCTGCCGCGACTCCAGGCCCGGGTCGCGACGGCGGCCAGCCCGATCGGCGCCTGGGCGGAGGACCGCTTCGGCGGCGCCGGCTCCGGGGGTGTGTCCGGCCAGTTCGCCGTGGGGCTGCTGCTCGGCGCGGCCTGGAGTCCCTGCGTGGGCCCGACCCTGGGCGCGGCCTCGCTGATGGCGGCGCGGGGCGAGCATCTCGGGGGTGTCGCCCTGACCATGCTGGCCTTCGGGATCGGCGCCGCGGCCCCGCTGATGCTCCTCGGATTCGTCTCCCGCGAGGCGCTGCTGCGCTGGCGCGGCGGCCTCGCCGCGGCCGGCCGGGCCGCGAAGGCCGCGCTCGGCGCCGTGATGGTCGTGCTCGGCCTGCTGGTGCTGACGGGCCTCGACAAGCGGGTCGAGGCCGCGGCCGTCGCGGCCTCGCCGGACTGGCTCAACGCGCTGACAACGCGCTACTGACCCGGCGAGGCCCCCGGGTTATCCGGAACGGAGTTCAGCCATGAGCGATGCCCCCCGCCTGACCAGTCTCGCCCACGGAGGCGGATGCGGCTGCAAGCTCGACCCGGCCACCCTGCGCCAGCTCCTCGCCCAGCAGCCGGCGGCGGGCCCGTTCGAGCGGCTCCTCGTCGGCAACGAGACCGCGGACGACGCGGCGGTGTGGGAGCTGGAGGACGGCACCTGCCTCATCGCCACCACGGACTTCTTCACCCCGATGGTGGACGACCCCGTCGATTTCGGCCGGATCGCCGCGACGAACGCCATCTCGGACGTCTACGCCATGGGCGGCCGGCCGCTCTTCGCGCTGGCGATCCTCGGGATGCCGCTGGGCAAGATCGACCCGGAGGTGGTCGCGCGGATCCTGCGCGGCGGCGCGGAGCAATGCGCCGAGGCCGGCATCCCGGTCGCGGGCGGCCACTCGATCGACGCGCCGGAGCCGATCTACGGTCTCGCGGTGATCGGAACCTGCCGCCGCGAGGCGGTGCGGCGCAACGCCGACGCGGTGGCCGGCGACGCCGTCCTGCTCACCAAGGCTCTCGGGGTCGGGGTCTACTCGGCGGCGATCAAGCGGGCGACCCTCGACGAGGCCGGCTACCGCGACTTCATCGCGACCACGACGCTGCTCAACCGGATCGGAACCGACCTCGCCGCCGATCCCGCCGTGCACGCCCTCACCGACGTCACCGGCTTCGGCATCCTCGGGCACGGCCTGGAGATCGCCCGCGGCGCCGGCCTCACGCTCGCCCTCGAGGCCGACGCCCTCCCGCTGCTGCCGCAGGCGGAGGCGCTGGCGCGCGCCGGCGCCGTCACCGGCGCCTCGCACCGCAACTGGGCGGCGTTCGGCGAGGCGGTGGACCTGCCCGCCGACCTCCCCGAGTGGCGCCGCCACCTCCTGACCGACCCGCAGACCTCGGGCGGCCTGCTGGTGACCTGCTCGGCCGACCGCGCCGACGCGATCCTGGCGCGCGTCCGGGCGGCCGGTTACCCGGCGGCCGCCCGGATCGGCCGGATCGAGCCCGGCCCGGCACGGATCCGCGTGGCGGCCTGAGGCGCCGCCCAATCCGAGAGGCAATCTTCAACCTTCCCGTCCAATCTGCCGCCCCGCACGAGACCCGAGCCGCCGCCAGAGCCGCCTTGACCGACGCCGCAGACATGTCACCGCCCGCCCACGGCGTCGTCGGCTGGCCGCTCGGGCGCCGCGCCCACGCGCCGTCCCGCCCCGGGTCGCTGCCCGACGGGCGTCCGTGGCCGCGGATCCGCGTCGTGACGGTGGCCCGCGCGGATGCCGCCCTGGCCGGGACCGTGGCGTCGGTTCTGCGCCAGGGCTACCCGGAGGTGCGGCACGACGTGCTGGACCCGACGGCCGGCCGCGCGGCCGCGGCGCGGGTTTTGGCGGATCCCGACCCGGAGCTTCTGTTCTGGCTCCGCGCCGGCGACCTGCTCGCGCCGGGCGCGCTGACCGCCCTGGCGCTGGAGGCCGCGCTCACCGGCGCCGACGCGGTGGCGGGGCTGCGCGTCCTGTTCGACGCCGCCGTCCGCGGCCTCGACGGCCCTGGGGTCGCGGAGGACGCGCAAGGTCCGGTGCCGGCGGCAGACGGCATTCTCTGGCGGCGGGGCGCCCTCGCGGCCGGCGCGCTCCTCGATGCCGACGGCGTGCTCGACGCCGCCTCCGCCTGGTCGGCGATTTCCGAGAACCGGCGCAGTCTGATCGGCCGCCCGGTGCTGCTCCGCAGGCTCGACGCGCCGCTGCCCCCGCCCGCCGCCGGCCTGTCGATCGTGTCGCTGACCGGCACCGGCACCCGGGGGGGCGCGGGCGTGGCCCAGCGCCGCCTGGCCGAGGCGCTGACGCTCGCGGGCCATAGGGTCGCGGAGGTGACGCTGAGCGGGCGCCCCGAGGCCGCCGAATGGAGCGACGAGTTCCCGCGGGCGGAGGCCGCGGTCGCGGCGGCCGCCCCCGATCTCGTCCTCGCCGGCAACCTGCACGGCGCCACCCGCAGCCTCGACGTTGTCGGCCGCCTCGCGCGGCGGGTGCCTGTCGGCCTCGTGCTGCACGACCTCTTCCCCCTGACCGGCCGGTGTGCCCACCCCCGCGACTGCGGGCGCGCCGCGTCCGGCTGCGACGCCGCCTGCCCCGGCCCGGACGAGTACCCGGAGCTGGCGCCCGGCCGGATCGCCGGGATGCACGGCCGCAAGCGCGCAGTGCTCGCCGGCGCCTCGCCCGGGTCACCGACCGAGTCCTCCGCGCCCTGGCTGCTGGCCAATTCCGACTGGACGCTGGCGCGGGCCCGCGAACTGGCACCGCCCGGCAGCGTGGTCGAGCCCGTCCGGCTGGCCTTCCCGACCGCCGTGTTCCGGCCGGGCGATCGCGCCGCGCTGCGCCGCACGCTCGGCCTGCCGCCCGACGAGGTCCTGATCCTCGTTTCGTCGGTCATCGTCGACGGGCCCGACAAGGGCTTCGCCGACCTCCGGGCCGCGCTTCAGGCCGTCGCGGGGCCCGGCGTCGGCGTGGTGGCGATCGGCCGGCTCGACGACCCGGCCCGGCTCGGCGTCGCGAACCTGTTCGCGCCCGGCCTCATCGCCGACGAGGCGGTCCTGGCCGCGTGGTACGGAGCCTGCGACCTCCACGTCACCGCCAGCCGCCACGAGACCCTCGGGCAGACGCCCATCGAGGCCGGGCTGTGCGGGGTGCCGACGCTCGCCTACCGCACCTCCGGCCTGACCTCCGCGGTGATCGACGGCGTGTCGGGCCGCCTCGTGCCGGTGCGGCCCGGCGCCCTCGCGGAGGCGCTGGCCGCGCTGGTCGGCGACCGCGAGGCCCGCACACGGCTCGGCGCCTTCGCGCGCATCGCCCTGGAGAGCCGCTACAGCCCGGCCGCGTCGGCGCTGTCGCTGGACGCCGTCTTCCGGCGTCGGGGTCTGCCGAGCGCCGCGACAGGCCCGCGCTTCGCCCCCGAGATGCTCGGACACTTCCCGTTCGCGGCGGCCCTGCGGCCGGGCGCGGCCGGCACCGTTCCGACGGTCTCGCGCCCGCTCGTGCGCCGGCTGCGGCGGGCCAAGCAGATGGTCTTCGGGCGGCGGATGCCGCTCCTCGTGCGCCGGTGCCTCTACCTCGCCGGCGCGCTGCGCCGGAGCACGCCGTGACGGCAAGCGGCGCAGATGCGGGCGGCGCGCGGGCGGCGCCGGGGCGGCGGCGGATCTACCTCGATCAGACCCATCTGCGCGACCACGTGACGGGGATCGAGCGGGTCACCCTCGACCTGTTCGCTCCCGACCGGCTCGCCCCGCACGCGGTGCGGCCGGTGACCGCGGGCTCCCTGCCCGGCATGATCGCCGCGCAGCAGCTCGGACTGCCGGCGCGGGCGCTGACGGATCGGGACGCCCTGTTCCTGTTCCCGGGCTTCCCGCCCGGGCCGCTCTGCGCCGTCGCGGCGTCGCGCTGCCTGCTCTACGTCCACGACACCTTCCTGCTCACGCGGAAGGAGGATCTGAGCCTGCGCAGCCGGCTCTACATGAGCCCGAGCTTCGCCCTGGCCCTGCGCTGGTGCCCGAACCTGTTCGTCAACAGCCGCACCACCGGGGCGGACGTGCGCGCGCTCTGTGCCAGGCGCGCCCGCGTCGCGCTTCTGCGGCCGCCCGTCCGCGACGCCTTCGGCCTGGAGGACCTGCCCGGACCGGCGGCCTACGCGCCGGGCCGGACGCTGCGGATCCTGGCCATCGGCACCATCGAGCCGCGCAAGAACTATCCGGCGACCCTCGCGCTGACGGCGGCGCTGATCCGCGCCGGCATCCCGGCGGAACTCCATCTCGTCGGCCGGGTCGGCTGGGGGCGGCACGCCTTCCTGGAGGCACCGCCGCCGTTCCTGCACCGCCACGGATACCTCACCGACGCCGAACTGCGCGCCCTCGCGGGCTCGTGCCACCTGCTGCTCTCCACCTCCAAGGCGGAGGGGCTCGGCCTGCCGCTGCTGGAGGTGCAGCACGGCGGCCTGCCGGTGGTGGCGCCGGACGACCCGGTCTTCCGCGAGGTGCTGGGCGGGTCGGCCCTGCTGATCCGGCCGGAGCAGCCCGACGCGGCCGCGTGCGCCCTCGCCGGGTGGATCCGCGACGGCGCCCTGGCCCGCGCCGCCGGGATGAGTCGGGCCAACGTCGCGCGCTGGAACGCGGCCGCGGCCGAGGACGGGGCGCGCTTCCAGCGCTTCCTGGCCGGCGATCCCGCGGCCTACGATGCGCTGGAGTCAATTGTCGCACACGAGGGCGATGGCTGACGCGGCTTACGTAGTCCCCAACAAATCGGGAACTTTTCACGCCGGGTTGTCGTGACAGTTAGGACTGCATCAGTAAGCGATATCTGCCAGCTTCCTGCAGCAGATGCCGCATCGGAGCGACACTACTGGCCCGGTATGTCGATTGCTGGGCTCCCGGAGAAGGCAGCGCCTCGGACGCGCACCTGTTCCAGACCGGCACGGAGCTGGTCAGAAAGGGAACGGGCGAAGAGGCTGGTGACGGGCGGCGGTCTCCGCCGAGGCAGGTCAGGGAGCGGGGCGTATGTTCGACTTCTCGACACGGATGAGCGGCGAGCAGCCCGTCCGGATGGTGCTGCCGCAGGTCGCGCCGCCGACCGATAGCCGCGTGATCCTGCGGCGCCTGTGGCGCGGCAGCGGCTTCATCGTGCTGGGCGGCCTGTTCATGGTCGCGGTGGCGGTGGCGCTCCTCGGCCTGATCCCGCCGCGCTACACGTCGAGCATCCAGGTCCTGGTCGATCCGAGCGACCTGCGCGTCGTCGAGAACGACGTGAACGCGCGCCAGCCCCAGGCCGACAGCGGCGTGTCGATTGCCGAGAGCCAGGTGCGGGTGATCCAGTCGGACAGCGTCCTGCGCCGGGTGATCGCCAAGCTCCACCTCGACCAGGACGACGAGTTCGTCCTGCCGGACGGCAACAACCCGACGCTGACCTGGATCAAGGGCGCGCTGGGCATGCTGCCCCCGCCGGCGAGTCGCGACCCGGTCATCACCGCCCTCGACACGCTGCAGAACCGCCTCACCGTCCGGCGGGCCGAGCGGACCTTCGTGATCGACGTCTCGGTGCAGTCCCGCGATCCCGAGAAGGCCGCCCGCATCGCCAACGCCGTCGGCGACGCCTACTTCGCCGAGGAGGCCGCGGCCCGGACCGAGACCGCGCGGCGCGCCTCCGACGCCCTGGCGGGGCGGCTCAACAGCCTCAAGCGCGACGTCGAGCAGGCCGAGAGCGCCGTGGTGCGCTACCGCGAGGACCACAAGCTCGTGGCCGCCAGCGGCCGCCTGCTCACCGACCAGCAGCTCGGCGACCTGAACCAGCAGCTCGTCACCGCCTCGATCAAGACCGCCGAGGCCAAGTCGCGCCTCGAGCAGGCGCGCCGGATGCGCTCGTCGGATCCCAGCACCGCCCTGCCGGAGATGCTGCAGAGCCTGGAGATGCAGGCCCTGCGGCAGCAATACGCGACGCTGTCCCGCAACACCGCGGAGCTCGCCACCCGCCTCGGCGAGCGCCACCCGGCCATGGCCGAGCAGTACGCCCAGCAGCGCGACCTCCAGCGCCTGATCCAGCGCGAGAAGGAGCGGATCATCGAGACGACCCAGAAGGATTACGACCGCGCCGCCGCGAGCGAGGCGGCGATCCGGGCCAATCTCGACCGGGTGAAGAACGAGACCGCGTCCAGCGACCGGGCCTATGTCGGCCTGCGCGAGCTGGAGCGGACCCTCGACGCCCGCCGCGGCATCTACGAGGCCTACCTGAAGCGCGCCCGCGAGGCGAGCGAGCAGGAGCGGCTCAACACCACCAACGTCCGGATCATCTCGGCCGCGGTGCCGGCGCGCCAGCGGACCTTCCCGCCCTCGCCCAAGATCGTCCTGCCGGTGGCGCTGGTCCTCGGCCTGCTGCTCGGCGGCGGCATCGCCCTGCTGCTGGGCGCCGACAGCGACCGGCGCCGCAGCCTGCGCGCCGCTACCCGGCCGGCCGCGAGCTTCCGGGCCGCCGATGCGTGACAGCGGTGAGATCAGCCTCTACCTGGGCGCTATGGATCCGGTCCTCAGAGAGGCACACACGGTGAGCGCCCCGGCCTCCGCGGCGTCCGGGTCGCCGCAGACAGGCGCGACCGTCGAACTCTTCGGGCACCGGTTTCACACCGGTCCGGCCGCGGCCCTCGTGGCCGCCGTCGCGGCCCGGCGAGACGGCCGGCCGCGCATGATCGTCACGGCGAACGTCGATCACATCGTCCAGCTCAGCGAGAACGCGCCGTTCCGCGAGGCCTACGCCCGCGCCGCGGCCAGGACCCTCGACGGGATGCCGCTGGTCTGGCTGGCCCGGAAGGCGTGCGGCCGGCCCGTGCACCGGATCACCGGCCACGATCTTCTGGGCTGCGTCCTGGCCGATCCGCCGGCCTTCGCGCAGCGGGTCTTCTTCGTCTCGGCCCGCCAGGATGCGGCGGACGCGCTGGCGACCCGGCTGCAGGCGGCGGGGCTTCCGGCCGGCGCCGTGGCGAGCGCCGTGCCGCCCTTCGGCTTCGAGCACGACGCGGCCTACAGCCGCGCCCTGGCCGAGCGGATCCGCGCCCACGGGACGACGCTGCTGGTGATGGGGGTCGGGGCGCCCAAATCCGAGATCTGGGTGGATCGTCACGGGCAGACGCTCGGCGAGCCGGTGGTCTTCTGCGTCGGCGACGCCCTCAACGTCGCCGCCGGTTTCCTGCCGCGCGCGCCGCGGCTGATGCAGCGCCTCGGCCTCGAGTGGATCTACCGGTTCCTTCAGGCGCCGCGCAGGCTGTTCCGGCGCTACTTCATCAAATCCTGGCGCTTCATCGGCCTCGCCGCGCGGGACCAGCTCCGGCGGCGCCCCGGCTGACCTCAGCGCCGCTCCGCGAACAGGTCCGGCCGCCGCAATTGCAGCGCGAAGAGCAGCGTCAGCGACTTCATGTCGGTGATCGCCCCGCGGCGGCCCATGGCGGCCAGTTCCGGCAGCGGGATCTCGTGGACGGCGACGGCCTCGCCCTCCGCGGCGAGACCGCCGCCGGTGCCGGTCCGGTCGGCCTCGCCGTAGGCGGCGAGGAACAGATCCATGCGCTCCGTGGAGATCCCCGGCATCGACCAGGCGCTGGCGACGAAGTCGAGGGCGCTCAGGCGCAGGCCCGTCTCCTCCATCGCCTCGCGCCGCGCCTCGTCCTCGGACGCGCCCTCGTCGAGGAGCCCGGCCGGTACCTCGATGTGGCTCGGCGGCCCGCCCGAGTAGAGGACCGGCGCCCGGAACTGCGAGACGAGCGTGGCGACCCGACGGTCCGGATCGTAGGGGAGCACCGCGACCGCCCGGCCGTGATCCTCCATCTCCCGCGTGATGCGGCTTCCGTCCTCCTGCATCACCTCGGCGACGAGGTAGCGCGCCCAACCGTCATGTACGAGGCGCACGCCCCCGATCCGCGGTGCCATTCCGATCTCACCTCGCTCCTGGAAGCCCGACGGATCGTTCAGGAATGCGGCGGCCTTGCGGACACGGTGATGCGGAAGCGCAGGCGCACCGCGGGCGGCCCTCCGAGCCGCTCGGCGGCGTCGAGGCGGGCGCCCTCCTCGCGCACGAGGTTCGGGATGTCGAGGGCGGCCAGCGGGTCGGTGCAGGTCACCACCAGCGTCTGGCCGGCAGCGAGGCCGCGCAGCGCCTTGCGGGTGCGCAGAACCGGAAGCGGACATTTCAGGCCGCTCAGGTCGAGGTCGACGCAGTCCGGATCCTCGTCCCGCACACCGGAAGCTCCCGAACCGGCGCGGATGCCGGCCCCGGCGCGTCATAGGCACCGCCGCGCCCCGGCGCCAGCGGCGCCCTCACCACACGTGATAGCCGAAGGCGGGTCCGGAATAGCTGTCCGGCGCCGTCCAGACGTAGCGGGGGCCGTTGTAGCCGTACTCGAAGCCGCGGCTCGGGACGGGCGCGTAGGCGTAGCCGTAGCCGAACGGCGCGGGATAGCCGTACTCGCCGTAATAGCTGTACTCCGGCCGCCCCCGCGCGGCCACGGTGCCGGTGACGCGGCCACCGGCTCCGGTGTGCCAGCGACCCGGTGTCGGCGCCGGACCTGAGCCCTGGAACGGCGCTAGGTCGGCGGCCTGCCCCGTACCGGAGCTCGCCGGCACGGATGCCAGCCCGGCGAGGATGGCGGCGATGATGCGGGTCATGATGCGTCCTCTCCCCGAGCGCGGCGCCCTGTCGGAACGTTCCATTAGCACGTTCCAAGGCCGATTCGCGCGGGCCACGAGCGCCGCTCAGGCGGTCGCTAGAAGACGCACTCGGTGAAGGCCGGACGCACGCAGGCGCCCCAGCGTCCCTCGTAGTCGGCGAGGAGATCCTCGGCCCGGGTGCGCCCGGCCGCGACGATGGCCTCGAGCGGCTGCAGGTAGATCACCTCGTCCCGACCCTCGGCGTCGCGGCGGCCCCGCGCCCGGAGGCCCGCCCGGGCGATCGCCAGGGCCTCGGCGGCGACGGCCCCGAGCGTGGTGTTGGCCACCGGGGTCGCGAGCCCCAGGCGCGGCGCCGTGGCCCGCGCGGCCTCGCGGTTGGCGGGGCTCCACCCCTTCACGAGGTCGAGGGCCGCGTCCAGGGCCGACTCGTCGTAGAGGAGCCCCGCCCAGAAGGCCGCCTGGGCGGCGATCATGCCGGGATCGCCGACATCGGCGCCGCGCATCTCGAGGAAGCGCTTGAGCCGCACCTCCGGGAAGGCCGTGGAGGCGTGGTTGGCCCAGTCCGAGACCGTGGCGAACTCGCCGGGCAGTTGCGGGAGCTTGCCGGCCATCAGGTCGCGGAACGAGGCGCCCGACACGTCGTGGTAGGTGTCGCCCCGCTTGACGAAGTACATCGGCATGTCGAGCAGCCAGTCGACATAGGCCTCGTAACCGAAGCCCGCGTCGAAGGCGAAGGGCAGCATTCCGGTGCGGTGGGCATCCGTGTCGCGCCAGATCTCGGACCGGCGCGACAGGAAGCCGTTCGGCCGGCCGTCGGTGAAGGGCGAGTTGGCGAAGAGCGCGGTCGCGACCGGCTGCAGCGCCAGGGACGCGCGCATCTTGCGCACCATGTCGGCCTCGGAGGCGAAATCGAGATTCACCTGCACGGTGGCGGTGCGCAGCATCATGTCGAGGCCGAGGGACCCGACCTTGGGCATGTAGCCGGCCATGATCCGGTAGCGGCTCTTGGGCATGACCGGGGTCTCGTCGCGCCGCCATCGCGGGCTCATGCCCAGCGTCAGGAAGCCGATGCCGAGGGGATCGGCGACCCGCTTCGTGGCGGCGAGGTGCGTGGCGAGCTCCGCCGCCGTGGCGTGCACGTCGGGGAGCGCCGCGCCGGACAGCTCGAACTGGCCGCCGGGCTCGATCGAGATCGCGCCGCCCGCCTCCGCCGACAGGCCGATGATGTTGCCGAGATCGAGGATCGGCTCCCAGCCGGTCTCGCGGGCGAGCCCCTCCAGGAGCGCCCGGATGCCGCGGTCGCCCTCGTAGGGAACCGGCGTCCGGGTCTCGCGGTAGAACGGGATCTTCTCGTGCTCGGTGCCGATCGCGAAGCGCGCGCGCGGCTTCTCGCCCGCCGCGAACCATTCGATCAGTTCGGCGCGCGTGGTGAGCGGCGTGGTGTCGTTGCTGTCGCGCGCCATGCGCTGCCTGCCCGTGCGTCTGACCTGTGCCTGGGAACGGGCGCGCCGGACTGCTCCGGCGGATCCACCCGGTACGAACCCGCTCTCGCGAGCGGGATCCGGGCGGACACCCGCCCCCGACCCCGATGAGCACGCGGCGCAGGCGGCGTCCGATCCGGGACATAATCGAGCCGCCGTGAACCCACAACGCGGCGGTCTCCACCGGCGCGCCGCTTCACGTCCGATCCCGCGAAACAATCGCCCGGCGCGATCCTACCATGTGCGCGGGCACACATGGAAGGATCGGCCCGCCGTCAGCGCGCGTCGCCGAGCACCGCCTGCACCAGGGTCAGCACGGCGACGGCGGCGGTGTCGGCCCGCAGGATGCGCGGCCCGAGGGAGAGCGCCACGGTGTTCGGCCGAGCCCGGATCAGCGCCCGCTCCTCCTCCGAGAAGCCGCCCTCGGGGCCGACCAGCACGGCGAGCGGGGGCGGCGCCAGCGGGTCGCCGGCCGCCCGCAGGGCCGCGACGGGGTCGCGCACGGGCGCGTCCTCGTCGCAGAACACGAGGAGCCGCCCGGGCGCGAGGCCCGCGAGCGCGGCCGGGAGGCGCTCGGGCTCGGGACATTCGGGAATCGCCAGGATCCCGCACTGCTCGGCGGCCTCGACGGCGTTGGCTCGCAGCCGGTCGATGTTGACGCGGTCGCCCTGCGTGAACCGGGTGATGACCGGACGGATCGTCCCGGCCCCCATCTCCACCGCCTTCTGCGCGAGGTAGTCGAGCCGCGCGCTCTTCAGCGGGGCGAACAGGTAGTGCAGGTCGGCGCGCTCGGTCTGCGGGCGCGTCTGCGCGGCGACGTGGAGGTCGGCGCCCTTGCGCCCGGTCTGGACCAGGTGCGCGCGCCACTCGCCGTGGCGGCCGTTGAACACCAGGACCGGATCGTCCGGCCCGCGGCGCAGCACGTTGAGCAGGTAGTTGGCCTGGGCTCGGTCGAGGGGCAGAATCACCCCCGCGGCGAGATCGGCCGCGACGTGGAGGCGCGGAGCGGTGAAGTCGTAGGCCGGCATGGCGGCGTGGTCGCGCGGGTCGGCGGGCCTGTCAACGCGGGATGCGTTCCCGAAAGTGTTGCCGAATGGTTACGAGCCCCGGTTTTCCGCAGCCAGTCCACCGGCTCATGGCGCAGCCGGTTTGCCGCTCGATTGACGCCACAATCCTATGGCGAACCCAAGGGAACGGAAGAGAGCCGGCCGCTCGCGGAGTCGGCAGGGGCGTCGAGGGAGTCGCGGAATGGCGAAGGGGAGTCTGAAGCTGGGGGCGGCGGTGCTGGTCGGCACCGTCCTGTTCGGCACCGGCGCGTTCGCGCAGAGCGCGGCGCCGGAATGCGGCGCCATCCAGAAGACCCTGGCCGAGCGCAAGGCCCTGGTCGGCCGCGCCAACGCGGCGTCGCAGTCCAAGAAGAAGATGACCCCGCAGGAGGCCTGCGCCCTGTTCGGGAAGCTCCAGGCCAACGGCGCCGAGGGCATCAAGTGGATCGCCGCCAACAAGGAATGGTGCTCGATCCCCGATTCCTTCGCCGAGGGCTTCAAGGCCGACCACATGAAGGTCAGCGGCATCCGCACCAAGATCTGCAGCGTCGCCGCCCAGGCGACCAAGATGGAGGCGCAGGCCCGCGCCCAGGCTCAGGCCCAGGCCGGCGGCGGCGGCGGCGGGCTGCTCGGCGGTCCGGGCTTGACCGGAAGCTTCAAGCTGCCGCAGGGCGCTCTCTGAGATCGTCTGAGAGGATCACGGATCCGGCGCGGGTCCCCCTCTGCAGCGGCGGGGATTTCACGTGCGGGACGACCGGAGATCCGACCGATGAACGGCACGGTGTTTGACGACGGGCGGCCGGCCGATGCCGTCTCCGGGCACTGGGTCGACCGGCGGGCGCCCCGACCCTGGCGCCCGTACCTGCGCCTGGCCCGGATCGACAGGCCGATCGGCTGGTGGCTCCTCCTCCTCCCCTGCTGGTGGTCGGCCGCCCTGGCGGCGATCGCCGCGGACCAGGCCTTTCCCGATCCCTGGCACTGCCTCCTGTTCCTGATCGGCGCGGTCGCGATGCGCGGGGCGGGCTCGACCTACAACGACATCGCCGACCGCGACCTCGACGCGCAGGTCGAGCGCACGCGCCTGCGCCCCCTGCCCTCCGGGCAGGTGCGGCCGCGCCACGCGGCCCTGTTCCTGGTGATCCAGGCCCTGATCGGGCTCGCCGTCCTGCTGCAGTTCAACGCGGAGGCGGTGGTCATCGGCCTGTGCTCGCTGCTGCCGGTGGCGATCTACCCGTTCATGAAACGGGTCATGCCGATGCCGCAGGCCATCTTGGGCCTGGCCTTCGCCTGGGGCGCGCTGATGGGCTGGGCCGCGGTGTTCGCCCGCCTCGACCCGCCGGCGCTCCTGCTCTACGCGGGCGCCCTGTGCTGGGTGATCGGCTACGACACGATCTACGCGGTGCAGGATATCGAGGACGACGAGATCGCGGGGATCCGCTCCTCGGCCCGCCTGTTCGGCCGGCACGTGCGGCTCGCCGTCGGGCTGTGCTACGCGCTGGCGGCGCTGTTCGTAGTGCTGGCGGCGCGCGGGGCCGGAGCGGGGCCCGTCGGGTATCTGGGGATCGCCGCCTTCGCCGGGCATCTCGCCTGGCAGGTCCTGTCGCTGCGCGAGCGCGACGGGCGCGGTGCTCTGACGCTGTTCCGGTCGAACCGGGATGCGGGCCTGATCCTGTTCGTCGGCCTCACCGCCGACGCGCTGCTGCGCAACCTGGCCTAGGCGCGGGCGGCGCCCTCAGGTGCGGGCGATGATCTCGTTCTCGCCGCGGAAGATCTGCGGGCGCGCCGGCAGCCGGCCGGTCTTGCGGCGGGCCAGGAAGCGCGGGCGCCGGCGGCCGAGGCCGGCATGGCGGCGGCGGATGCGGACCTGACCGAGAATCAGCCGGCCGATCTGCTGGGAGACCGGGACGAGGAGGCCGTCCTCGCGGACGATCATCCGCACGAGTCCCGCCCGCGCCGCGATGTCGCGCCACACGGCGACGACGTCGTCCTCCTCGAAGCTGCCGAGGCGCTGCAGCACGTCCCCTTCGGCATCGACCAGGATCAGGCTGAACCGGTCGGCGCCCACGATCTCCGCGTCCTCGGCGGCGTAGGCGAGCGCGATCCCGGCGGCCCGGCGCGCCCCGGAGACGCGGCCGACGACCGGAAGCGGCGAAACGACGAAGCGGGGCGCGGTGTCGGCACCGTGCATCGGGTGTCCTGCGTGGCTTTTGTCCGTGGCCGGGGAAGTGTTCATCGGTCCGAGTCCCTGGAGCAAGTGGCGGCCGCTGTCGGGCCGTCCGTTATGCCAAGCAAAATCGCACCCGAACTCCTCCGCACCGCTTAAGAGCCGTCGTTAAGCGAATCTGGACAGCGCTGTCATTTGCGGAATGCTCAATGCTTCCTTGAATGCTCAACATTTCCTTGCGCAGATCGGTCGTTATCGATCGATCAACCAGCATCCTTGTGGCGCTGCGGGAGGCGCCGTACAACGGGGTGACCGGGCGCGCGATCCTCCGCGCCGGGTCTTCACAGCCCGAGCGGGTGAGCCCAGGCGGGCCCGGACGTCCGCGTCGCCGGACGGGCGGGACGGCGAGGCCCTCGCGGGCCGCACGGATTCCACGCGGAGCGCGATGCCCGAGCCTCTCACCGACGATGCCGTATCTGCCCTGATGCCGGAACTGCGCGCCGTGATGCGCGAGGCCGCCGACATCGCCCGGCCCTTCTTCAGGCTCGGCGGTCAGACCTCGGCCCGGATCTGGTCGAAGTCCGGCGGCTCGCCGGTGACCGAGGCGGACGTCGCGGTCGACGCCTTCCTGAAGGTGCGCCTGAGCGCCCTCGTGCCCCGGGCGGCGTGGCTGTCGGAGGAGACTGCCGACGACCCGGCCCGCCTCGGCCACGACCTCGTCTGGATCGTCGATCCGATCGACGGGACGCGGGCCTTCCTGTCGGGCCATCCGGACTGGTCGATCGCGGTGGCGCTCCTGTCGCGCGGCGAGCCGCTGATCGGCTTCGTCCACGCGCCGGTGGGCGACGCGGATTACGAGGCCGTGCGCGGGCGCGGCGCGACGCGGAACGGCGAACCGATCCGCGTCGATCCCAGGCAGAGCCTGCCGGGCGCCCGCATCACCGGCCCGAAGCCGATGCTCGACCGTCTGGCCCGGGGCGCCGGAGAAGACCCGGACTTCGAGGTGGTCGCGCGGATCCCGTCCCTCGCCCTGCGGCTCGCCCGCGTGGCGGACGGCACGGTCGATATCGGGATGATCTCCGGCAATGCCCGCGACTGGGACTTGGCCGCCGCCGACCTCGTTCTCCGCGAGGCGGGCGGCGTGGTCTGCGATTTCTCCGGCGCGGCGACCCCGTACAATCGCGCCGACCCGGTGCACGGCGAGTTGCTCGCCGCGCCGGTGGGTCTGCGCGACCCGGTCCTCGCCGCCTGGGAGCGCTGAGGCCGAGGCCTCGGACGACTCCTGAGGAAGGAGCCGCGGACGGCTCAGGCCGCCGCGGTCTCGCGGATCCTCACCGCGGCGGGCGCGAGCCCGAGACGCTCGGCGAGATGCCAGTGCAGCTCACGCGGGGAGTGGTAGTTGTAGGACCGGTCGATCAGGTCGCTGAGATCGGCCCCGGTCTGATCCGCGGTCTTGGCCCGCGCCAGCTTGCCCACCCGGAAGGTCGGGGCATCGGTGACGGGGGAACGGACGCCGCGGCGCCGTGTGTACTCGAATAACATCAATGTCTTTTCTTCTCTGGACCGGACGTTGGCTGCGTCCGGCGTCGTTTCTGGGATATTGCCTCCGACGCGACCGGAATCCGGGCAGTCTCGCCCGGGAAGGCAGCGTCGGAAGGGGGAACCGCGTCAGGCGGCCGCTTCGTGCGTCCCCGCGACCTTCGGTTGCACGCGCTGGCGCACCGAGAGCCGCGGGAGGCGCTTCAGAACCCGCGACGGTCAGGCCGCCTGCAGGTTGCCGGCGGCGTCCTTGCCGCTGCGCTTGTCCGTGAGGATCTCGTAAGCGATCCGCTGGCCTTCGATCAGGTTGCGCATCCCGGCGCGCTCGACGGCCGAGATGTGGACGAACACGTCCTTGCCGCCATCGTCGGGCTGGATGAAACCGTAGCCCTTGGTCTCATTGAACCACTTCACAGTGCCGGTATTCACGTAGTGTACCTCGTTCGTCCATAGGCCATCCGCGCGGCGCGAGGGCCGCGTGATGCACCACGGTCTTTCTGGATTTGGCCAGTGCGGCGGGGCGCGAGTCGCTGAACCTTGAACAGCGTCAGCCTCGGTGGATGAGCCCCCCGAGGACGTATTTAGGCGCAGGCTGCGGCCGCAACAAGGCATGGGCGGCGTATCATCTGCGCCGCAGGCCGGGATCGGGAGGCGACCGTGCGGCGCCGCCCCCTGTGATTCCGGGCATTCACGATGCATATACGGAATGCGCTCAAGCAGTTAAGGCGCGTGGCTCTGGACGATACATGGCAGGCATCTCGGTCTCGCTGGACGGTGCGAACATCCAGCTCTCCTTCCAGAAGGACGATCAGGCGACGGCGGTGGTGATGGATGCCCGCGCCGCCCGGGCGCTGGTGCGCGCCGTCGGGCAACTCCTCACGGCGATCGACGATACGGACGAGCCCGACATGGCCGACGAGATGGGCGACGAGGAAGTCGCCATGCTCGACGTGACGTCGTCCGCCATCGAGATCGGCACCGACGACGAGGGCCAGGCGGTGGTCGCCCTGCAGGCCGGCGCTCTTCCGCCGTTCCAGCTCCGCCTCACGGACGAAGAGGCCCGCCACGTCGTGACGAGCCTCTCCGAGATCCTCAACGCTCCGCGCGACGTGCGGACCTCGCACGGCGGCCACTGACGGCCGGGCGCGCCGCCGTCCGTTGCGCGGACACAGTCACATGCGCGTGCCGGGGTCCGTCGGCGTGCCGGGGAAGATGTCCGGCTCTGAGCCCGGACCACCGGGTTCTCCGATGCCCGGGTCGTTGACCGGGTAGGGCGTGCGCGGGCCGGTCGGGCCGATATCGGGCTCCTCTTCGGGCGTCGGCGGGGGCGGCGGCAGGTCGCCGGGCGTGGGCTCGGGAAGGCCGGGATTGGCCATGACGCGACTCCTGATGGTTGGGATGCGGACCAACGGGCCGCCCTCGCGGGGGTTCCGATCGCCGGACCGGCTTCCGCTCCCGGAGGCGGTCGGGCGGCCGAGGGCCGCGGGAACGGGCGGGACGACCCTCCGTTAGCCGGGCTGATCCCCGAACCGGAGACCCGCCATGCCCGACATCCGCCAAGCCAAGATCCTGATCCTCGCCACCGACGGTTTCGAGGAGAGCGAGCTGACCGTGCCGCAGGCGAAGCTGGCCCAGGCCGGCGCCACCGTGACCGTCGCCGCCCCGCAGTCGCGCCAGAGCAAGGGCACGATCCGCGGCTGGGACAAGACCGACTGGGGCCAGGAGGTCACCGTCGACGCCGACCTGGAGCAGGTCGACCCGGCGTCCTTCGATGCCCTCGTCCTTCCGGGCGGCCAGATCAACCCGGACAAGCTCCGGCTCGAGCCGCAGGCACTGGCCGTGATCAAGAGCTTCCTGACGTCCGGCAAGGTCGTGGCCGCGATCTGCCACGCCCCCTGGCTGCTCATCGAGACCGGCGCGGCCAAGGGCCGCGACCTGACCTCGTTCAGCTCGATCCGGACCGACGTGATCAATGCCGGCGGCCGCTGGCACGACAAGGACGTCGTGACCGATCACGGCATCGTCACGAGCCGCAACCCGGGCGACCTCGACGCCTTCTGCGCGAAGATCGTCGAGGAGATCCAGGAGGGTGGCCACGGCGCCCGCCAGCTGGCGGCGTGACCCGGGCGGGCGCCGCCGCTCGCGGCGCCCGGCCTCAGCCGCGGCCGCGCTCGCCGGTGACCTCCAGAACCGCGCAGCCGCGGATCGGACGGCCGTACTCGTCCGCGCCCTCCACGGTGACCCGGTGGGCGCCCGGGGCGAGGTCGTCCGGAAGCCGCGCCGTCCAGATATGGGTCGAGGGCATCGCCTTCACCCAGCTCTTCTTGGTCTCGGGGTAGCGCTCGTAGAGTTCGGTGACGAACGGGTCGAGGCGGCGGGTGCGCGCCATCGGCCGGGGCGGCGCGTCCCCGACCCGGAACGCGAGCTGCGTGCGCGGGCCGCCGTCGAACACGTTGACCACCAGGGTGGTGTCGGCGAGCGCGTCCTGCGGCACCGGCGGCCGCAGCCCCTGCACGGGCCGGGTCCAGCGCACCACCTCGGGCGCGCCGGCCCGCAGCTCGCTCTCGAACAGGATCCGCATGGTCTCGTCCGGCTGACCCTGCGCGGCGACGTAGCGCGACGTGTAGGCGGTGCCGCGGACCGACAGGACGTGGAACCCGTTCGGCGTGCCGTCGCGGCTGTCGGCCGAGGGGATGCCGGTCCGGGTGTCGGGGCCGCTCCACCACGAGCCCGAGACGGCCGTCAGCACGTGGTGATGGTGCCCGTCGGCGAGGTAGTGGTGCTCGGTCGTGTGGGTGTGGCCGGCGAGGCTCAGGACCTTGCGGCCGGCGAGCAGCTCGAGGAGCGCGGTGCGGTCGATGGTGGTGGTGCGGGGATCGTCCGGCGCCGTGTCGGTGTGCAGCGGGATGTGCATGGCCAGCACGATTAGGTCGTCCCGCGGGATCTCGGCCAGGAGGTTGCGCAGGAAGGCCAGACCGCACTCGCCGATCCGGCCCCGGTAGGTGTTGGCGCCCACCGGCACCGGCGGCCCGAGCCACTCGACGTTGTCGAGCATCACGAACCACGCCCGGCCGTGACGGAACGCGTAGGTCGGCGCGCCGAACACCCGCTTCCAGGTCTCGCGGCTGTAGCGCGCGTCCGGCGCCTGCATGTTGAGGTCGTGGTTGCCCGGCAGGCTGTACCAGGGCAGGCCGATCTGCCCGACGATCCGGTTGGACCGACCGTAGAGCGAGAGATCGTCGAACAGCACGTCGCCGGTGGTCAGGCCGAAGGCGGCCGGGATCGCCATGGCGCGGGCGACCGCGGTGTCGCGCACGTGATCGAGTTCGAACCGGCTCTCGGGCTGGGGATCGGTGAACAGCACGACGTCGAAGTCGTCCGGCTCGTCCGCGCGGGTCAGGGTGAAGTCGATCGAGGTCGGGAGCGGGCCGGTGGGCGCGAGCCCGCGGTAGCGCAGGCCCAGCTCGGCGGGCGTACCGCCGGGCTGGTGGATGTAGGAGTGGCGCGGCACGTTGTCGGCGTCGCGCGGCAGGGCGTAGCCCGGCGGCTTGATGACGAAGACCGCGCCGTCGCCCGGCATCGGCAGGCGGTATCGGCCCCGCTCGTCGGTCCGCGCGATCTCGCGACCGTTGGACACCAGCACGCCCGGCAGCGGGACCGGCTCCGCGCCGGCCGCGTCGCGCGCGGAGACGATCCCGGTAGCCTCGGCGGCCTCCTGCGCGCCGGCCCGGCCCGCGACGAGGCCGAGGGCGGCGGCCCCCGCCATGGTGCTCCGGCGGGTCAGGCCTCCGGGCTGGGTGTCGCGCGACATCGATGGCTCCTGCACGGCTTCGCGGCGCGGCGTCCCGCGGGAGGCCGGCAGCCGGCATCCGGGACGCTGCCTCCGGGGCCAATCAGACGCGTTTGACCTCCGGATGACAGGCGCGGCCCCGAACGCGCGAGGCCCGCGCCTCGGCAGAGGTGCGGGCCTCGGATCGGGTTCGACGGGCGGGCGTCGCCGGGAGCGGCCGGCGCCCGCGGATCCGACTACTCCTCGTCGCCGGGCTCGAAGGTCTGCGGCATCGGCTCGGCGCTGGCGACCGGGGTCGGCGCGCCGATCGTCGAGGGCACGTTCACGCCGTCGCGCTTGTAGATGTCGTCGCGGAACTGGACGATGCCGTCCGGGGTCGACCAGGCGGTGATGTAGGTCCAGTAGACCGGCACCGGCTGCGAGATGTTGGCGTCGATGCGCTTGCCGCTCTCGATCGCCTCCTCGACCTTCTGGCGGTCCCAGCCGGGCGTGTCCTTCAGCAGCCACGTGATGTACTCGCGCACGTTCTGCACGCGCACGCAGCCCGAGGAGATGAAGCGGAAATCGTCGCCGAACACGCCCTTGGTGTTCGTGTCGTGCATGAACACGCCGTAGGGGTTCGGGATGTTGATGCGGACGATGCCCATCGAGTTGAAGTCGGCGCCCGAATCCTGCCGGTAGGTGTAGCGGGTACCCTCGTCCGAGAACCAGTTCACGGACTTCGGCGAGATCTCGGAGCCGTTCGACAGGATCCGGATCTTGTTGTCCGTGAGGTAGTTCGGATCCTTCTGCATCTTCGGGATCAGGTCCTTCTTCACGATCGAAGCCGGGACCGTCCAGGTCGGGTTGAAATTGATCTGCGTCGCCTTGGTGTTCATGATCGGCGACTGGCGGTCGATCTTGCCCACGCCGGCGGCGTGGAGCGTGACGACCTGACCGTTCTCGACCGTCTCGACGAGCGCGGCCGGGATGTTGGTGATCACGAAGCGCCGGCCGAGATCGCCCGAGTAGGAGCGCAGGCGCACGACGTTGATCTCGAGCTGGCGCAGGCGGACATCGGCCGGCACGTTCATGGCCTGCTGGGTGGCCATCGTCATGGCGCCAGTCTGGCTGAGGCCGTGCCGGGCCTGGAACCGCTTCACGCCCGCGGCGACGTAGGAATCGTAGACGCCCGAGCCGCCGGCGGCCGGGTCGAGGTCGCCGGTGACGATCAGGCGCTGGCGGATGGCCGCCACGGCCGGGCCGCGCGAGCCGATCCGCAGGTGGTCGGCGCCGGAGACCTGCCGCCAGCCGCCGCGGGCGACGATATCCTTGTAGCGCTCCACCATCTGCTCGGTGGATGCCACGGTCTGGGGCGAGAGGATCGGCACCGTCTCGCGCTGCACCTGCATGCCGGCGGGCGAGGCGTAGTCCTGCGCCCATTCGGCCTGGGCGTAGTTGCCCTGGTCGCGGGCTTCGGCGGCGCCCATGCCGAGCGCGCCGAGGGCGGCGACGCTCAGGATCGTGGTGAACCGGTTTTGTGCCTTCTTGCGCATCGGTCGCTGGCTCTGGTCCGGGGTTCGTCAGGTCGTGACGGGAGCGGATTGTCTCGGGCGCCACGGTGTCGGGATGGCGTTAAGACTCCCTATCGAAGGGGCCGGAATGTGGCGTCGCCGTGCGCCAGCGCACGCCGCGTCCCCGTGCGGCACCCTGGCAACAGCCATCGTCGCGCCGGTGTGGCAGGGATGCCATAGCGGTCCGGCTCGGACGGCGCGCGGGAGCAGCATGGATTCGGGCGAGGCCCTTTCGGATCGCGGTGTCGGGCCGGCCCTGCGGGCCGCCATCGCCGTGCTGGCGCTCTACGCCCTGCTGCTCCAGGCCTTCCTCGGCGGCCTGATGCCGTCGCCGACGACGACCGACGGCCTCTGCGCGCAGCATTCCGACGCGCCCGCCCTGCCGGGCGCGCCCGTCCCCCGCGACCACGGCGAGTGCTGCACGGCCGCCCAGGCCACCGGCCCGGCGCTTCCGCCGCGGCCGGCCGCCGTCGGCGTCCGGTGGGCAGTGGAAGCGAACCGCCACCCGGCCTGGAGCCTTGCCCGGAGCGTCGGCGCCCGCGCGCCGCCGGGCACCATCGCGGCCCCGAGGGGGCCGCCGACCGCCTGAGCGATCACCACCTCTCGGATCCCTCAGGACGGATGTATTCCCATGAAGACCCTTGTCTCGGCCGCCCTCGGCCTCGGGCTGCTCGCCTCCGCGGCGCAGGCCCACGCGGTGCTGGAACGCAAGCAGGCCGCTCCCGGCACCTCGTATCGCGGCGTCGTCCAGATCATGCACGGCTGCAACGGCAAGCCGACGACCCGCGTGAGCGTCACCATCCCGGAGGGCCTGATCGGCGCCAAGCCGATGCCGAAGCCCGGCTGGACCCTCGCGACGACGCGCGGACCCTACGCCAAGACCTACGCGACCCACCACGGCACGGCCTCGGAGGGCGTGACCGCGATCACGTGGAGCGGCGGCTCCCTGCCGGACGATCAGGTCGACGAGTTCACCTTCCTGGCGCAGGTCGCCGGCACGTTCGAGCCCGGCGCGACCGTCTACGTCCCGGTCCAGCAGGATTGCGCGGAGGGCAGCTACGCCTGGTCGGAGATCCCCAAGGCCGGTCAGGACGCCCACGACCTGAAGGCGGCCGCGCCGTCCTTCCGGATCGTCCAGGTCGCCCAGGCGGGCGGCGCGCCGCCCGCGGGGACGGCCGCGGCCGCGACGACCGTGAAGGCCGGGGACCTGACGATCGAGACGCCGTGGCTGCGCGCCACGCCGAACGGCGCCAAGGTCGCCGGCGGGTACGTGCGCATCACCAACACGGGGAGCGCGCCGGACACGCTCACGGGCGCCACGGTGCCGTTCGCCAAGAGCAGCGACATCCACTCCATGTCGATGGAGGGCGGCGTCATGAAGATGGCGCCGGTCACAAACGGCCTGACCATCAAGCCCGGCGAGACCGTGGAGCTGAAGCCCGGCGGCTATCACCTCATGTTCGAGGACCTGACCGGCGCGCCTAAGGCGGGCGAGACCGTCGCGGGGACGCTCACGTTCCAGCGGGCCGGCGCCGTGCCGGTGACCTTCACGGTGGCGCCGATCGGCGCGGGCGCGCCGGGCGGCCAGCACCAGCACCAGCACTAGCCGCCCGGACGGAGCGTCGGTCGCCGGGCGACCGACGTGACGCGCGAAGCTCCACGGGGCCGGGCCGCGGCGCCCGGCCGTCGCGGCCGCGCGGCACCGCTCTGTTCGTGGATGCCGGCAACCTCACGAATGCCCGCGACGTCTCGGACATCGCCGCGGCGGCAGACGCCGCCGCGACGGCGGGCGGTCCGGGCGCGCTGGCCGCGCTCGATCCCGGGCGGCCGCAGCGTCTTCGACGGTATCCGCGCCTCGTTCCGAGCGCGCGTCGGACGGTTCGGGGCTCTTCTCCCGGCACCGGACGGCGCGTTAAGGTTAAAAAAACATGAACCCTGCTGTCCGGGCCGATCGGCGCTAAGATTGCGGCGTCGTCCGAAAGCCACGGACGGAGCGTCCCGGATCGGAACGAGCCGGGCCGTCGGACGGCACAGGAGAGGCAGATGAACGGCTTCGATGTCACGTTCCGGGACGATCAGGACTGGGTCGATTTCGGCAGGTCCTACGTCAACTCGGAAGCCTTCAAGGCGCTGTTCCGCGACGGGATGACCCTGGTCGAGGAGACGGCCGCCTATCTCGACGGCGAGGGCCGCGACGAGTCGCGCCTCGTCTCCCGGGACGCGACGCTCAGCTACGCGGCCGAGAGCATGCGCCTGACCACGCTGCTGATGCAGATCGCCTCGTGGCTCCTGGTCCAGCGCGCCGTCGCCGAGGGCGAGATGACTCCGGCCGAGGCCCTGCAGGAGAAGCACCGGGTCAAGCTCGGCACCGCAGAGCCGCCGAAGCAGCAGGATTTCAACCTGCTGCCGATGCGTCTGCAGCAGCTGATCGTCCGGGCCCGGCGTCTGCACAGCCGTATCCTGCACCTCGACGCGCTGATCGCCGAGGACCGGCCGACGCCGCAGCCCGTGGAGAGCCCCGTCGCCGCGCAGCAGGGACTGCTGCGGATGGCGTTCCGGATGAGCGAGGGCTGAGCGAAAGCCGAGCGACGCTCCGGGGAGCGCCGCCGCCGCGCAGGGCCGGCGCTCCGGCCCCGACGGTCAGAATGCCGGGAACTGACCCGGGAACTGCTCCTTCAGGATCTGGCGGATCGCGTCGTTCTGGAACGCGCGGACCAGCTTCGGCACCCAGGGCTTCTGCGTGTCCGCCTCGCGGACGACGATGACGTTGTTGTAGGGGTTGTCGACCTTGGACTCGATCGCGATGGAGTCCTTGCCCGGGATCAGGCCGGCATCGACGGCGTAGTTGGTGTTGATCACCGCGGCGTCGAGATCCTCGAGGCTGCGGGGCAGCTGCGCGGCGTCGACCTCCTGGAACTTCAGGCGCTTGGGATTGTCGACGACGTCGAAGACCGTCGGCAGCAGGCCGACGCCGTCCTTCAGGCGGATCAGCTTCTCGGCCTGCAGCAGCAGGAGCGCCCGACCGCCGTTCGACGGGTCGTTCGGGATGCCGATCAGCGCCCCGTCCTTCAGATCCGCGACAGCCTTGACGCGCTTGGAGTACAGGCCGATCGGCGTCACGATCGTCTCGCCGACCGGGACGATCTTGTAGCCCCGGGCCTTGATCTGGTTGGCGAGAAACGGCTTGTGCTGAAAGGCGTTGGCGTCGAGGTCACCGGCCTGGAGCGCCTCGTTCGGCAGCAGCTAGTCGGAGAACACCACCAGGTTGATGTCGAGCCCGTCGCGGGCCGCGATCTCCTTGGCCCTCGCCCAGAGGACTTCGGCATCCCCACCCATGATGCCGACCTTGATCTTGTCCGCGGCCAGGGCCGGCGCGGCGGCCAGAGCGGCCAGGGCGAGGAACAGCAGCAGCAGACGTCTCATCGTGTCTCGATCCTAGCAGTGCGTCCGGAGACGATCGGGCCCGGACAGGCAGGGGCGCCCGCGTGACCGCCGCGGCTCCGGCGCGGAGCCCGGGCGAACCGCGGGTGACCGGAGTAGGATACGACGGCCCGGCCGCGCTTTGAACGAACCGGCAGCGGCCGATTCAGGCCACGCGGGCCGCGAGCGCGGCCCGCACGAGAAGAAGCGTTTCCGCCGGCGCGCCCGGACGCGCGGTTCGCCGCGCGGTCCGCGCGATCTTTGCAAACCCGTCCTGTGGATAACGCGCGCCGCGACCGCGCGACACCGCGCACGAAAACGGGCGGCCCCGCCAGGGACCGCCCGTCTCGAACAGCGTCACCGTGTGGGCTGCGACGCTCAGCGCTTGCCGAGGTTGCCGAACCGCGAATTGAAGCGCGACACGCGACCGCCGCGGTCGAGCATCTTCTGCTCGCCACCGGTCCAGGCCGGATGGGTCAGCGGATCGATGTCGAGATTGAGGGTGTCGCCCTCCTTCCCGTAGGTCGAACGGGTCTGGTACTCGGTACCGTCCGTCATCACGACCTTGATGAAGTGGTAATCGGGGTGCTCGGTCCCCTTGGCCTTCGCGGCCGCGTCCTTCGCCATGACCTTGGTCCCTGTCTGGCACGCCGGCGGGAAGCGCAGGAGGCGCCGCCCGGCCCGGAATGCGGAAGATGTCACCGGTTGCACCGAACCATGGGTTCGTGGCAACGGCACGTCCAAGCCGACCGTGGTGGCGGCCCGCGGCCATTGAACACACGCAATCGGATGAGCGGCGGCCTATACCGCAGCCGCTCCCCGGTCACAAGCGCCGCGGACCGGGAGAAAGAAGAACACGTGAGGCGTGATGGCCCGTAAGACCAAGGCGGCCGCGGCCGGCCGACCCAGAGCCCCGCTGAGCGCCCTCCGGCCGCTCCTCCCCTTCGCGCTGCGCTACCGCGCGCGGATCGCCGCGGGACTCGTCGCCCTCATCTGCGCGTCGGCCTCGACGCTCGTCGTCCCGATCGCCATGCGCCGGGTCATCGACCACGGCTTCACCGCCGACGGCTCGAACGTGATCGACGCCTACTTCCTCGCCCTGCTCGGCGTCGTCGCGGCCTTCGCGCTGTCGAGCGCGGCCCGCGTCTACACGGTGGTGACGCTGGGCGAGCGGGTGGTCGCGGACCTCCGCAGCGCGGTCTTCGCCCGGCTGACCCAGCTCGATCCGGCGTTCTTCGACCGGGCGCAGTCCGGCGAGATCGTCTCGCGGCTCACCGCGGACGCGACGCAGATCAAGTCGGCCTTCGGCGTCTCGGTCTCGATCCTGCTGCGCAACCTGTTCCTGTTCGTGGGCGCCACCGCCATGATGGTGGTGACGAGCCCGCGCCTGTCGGTGATGGTGCTGGCCGCCATCCCGATCATCGTCTTCCCGCTGATCGTGTCGGGCCGCGGCGTGCGTCGGCGCTCCCGGGCGGCCCAGGACCGGCTCGCCGAGGCCTCGGCCTACGCCGCCGAGGCGGTCGGGGCGGTGCGGACGATGCAGGCCTTCGGCCGCTCCGACTCGACGGCGGCCCGGTTCGCCGCGGCCTCCGAGGAGGCCTACGGCGCCGCCCGCGCCTCGGTCCGGGCCCGCGCGCTGCTCACCGGCGTCGCGATCTTCCTGATCTCGGCCTCGGTGGTCGGGGTGATGTGGTACGGCGCCCAGGGCGTCCTGAACCACACGATGACGGGCGGCGAGCTCTCGCAGTTCGTGCTCTACGCCGTGTTCGGCGCCGGCGCCCTCGGCCAGCTCTCCGAGGTCTACGGCGACCTCGCCATGTCGGCCGGCGCGGCCGAGCGGCTCACCGAGATCCTGGCCGCCGAGCCCGCGATCCGCGCGCCGTCCCCGGCCCTGCCGCTGCCCGAGCCGGCCCGGGGCGCGGTGGCCTTCGAGGACGTGCGCTTCGCCTACCCCACCCGCCCGGAACACGCCGCCCTCGGCGGGCTCAGCTTCGCGGCCGCGCCGGGCGAGCGCATCGCCATCGTGGGGCCCTCCGGGGCGGGCAAATCGACGGTGTTCCAGCTGCTGCTGCGCTTCTACGACCCGCAGGGCGGCCGGATCCTGGTCGACGGCGCCGATATCGCCCAGGTCGATCCGGAGCGCCTGCGCGCCCGCATCGCCCTGGTGCCCCAGGATCCCGTCGTGTTCTCCGGGACCGTCACCGAGAACATCCGCTACGGCCGTCCGGAGGCCGGCGAGGCGGAGGTCCGGCGCGCCGCCGAGCTCGCCAACGCGCACGGCTTCGTCTCGGCCCTGCCGCAGGGCTACGCGACCCAGGTGGGCGAGCGCGGCGTGACCCTCTCGGGCGGCCAGCGGCAGCGCATTGCCATCGCCCGGGCGATCCTCAAGGACGCGCCGATCCTGCTCCTCGACGAGGCCACCTCGGCCCTGGACGCCGAGTCCGAGCGCGCCGTCCAGGCCGCCCTCGCCACGCTGATGCAGGGCCGCACCACCCTGGTGATCGCCCACCGGCTCGCCACCATCCGCGCCGCGGACCGCATCCTGGTCCTCGACGACGGCCGCATCGTCGAGACCGGAACCCACGAGAGCCTGCTGGCGCAGGGCGCGCTCTACGCCCAGCTCGCCAACCTGCAGTTCACCGACGCGCTGGACGAGACGGCGCGGGGCAAGGAGCCCCGCAGCCGGGGCGAGCGTCTTCCGGTCGCCGAGTAGCCGGACCGCTCCGGGAGCGGCCCGCGGCGGCGTCCGGCCGCGCGACGGATCGCCGGCGCTGAGGTACCGCGCCGTGCGCGGATCAGTGCGCGGATCAGTGCGCGGACGCGGGCGCCAGCTGGCGCGCCCCCCGGAGGCCGGTGTCCTGCGCCCGCTCCGCCGCGGCCTGGATCTGGCCGACCTGCGCCACGATCGTGTCGGTCGCCCGCGCCATCTGCCCGGCCAGGTCTCTGACCTCGGCGGCCGCGGCCGCGAAGCCCCGCCCCTCCCCGCCATCGCGGGCCGCCTCGATCGCGGCCCGCAGCGCCATCAGGCTGGTCTGACCGGCGATGCCTGCGAGGAGGCCGGTCGCCGCGTCGGCCGCCGCCGCGGCCGAAGCCGCATCGTCCGCGATCAGGGCACCCGCGCGCAGACCCGCCAGCCCGTCCTCGAAGACCCGCACGGCCGCGGCAATGGCGCCGGCCTCGTCCCGGGGCTCACGGTCCGCTCCGGACCGAACCGGGTTCAGGGACAGGTTGGGCTTCGACATCGATACGGTCTCCCTGGATCGGCCGCACCATGAGGCGTCAAGGATAACGATGGGTTAATCCAGCAGAACAGGACCGCCGCCGAGAGAAAGCGGCAGGCCCCTCACGCATTGCGGCCTATTCCTGCCGGACGCGGACAGCCGAAGCCGCCGAAACACATGCGGATGCTGTCTTCACCGGCGCGACAACGCGAGCGAGCGCAGCGAAATGATCGCAGGTCCGGTCCAAGGACGTCATGCGCTCCGGCACGCCCCCCCGCGCGCCGCGACGGCCCGACAGCCCTAGCGCTCGGTCAGCTTCATCTCGATCCGGCGGTTGCGGGCGTAGGCCTCCTCGGTCGCGCCGGCTTCGAGGGGCTGGAACTCGCCGAAGGCGCCCGCCAGGAGGTGCTGCGGCGGGATCCCCTTGCCGGCGAGGAACTGCACCACCGCGATGGCGCGCGCCGCCGAGAGCGACCAGTTCGACGGGAACTGCGACGTGCTGATCGGGCGCGCGTCGGTGTGACCGTCGACGCGGAGCACCCAGGGCAGATCCGCCGGGATCTGCTTGGCGAGTTCCGAGACCGCGCCGGCGATGCGGTCCAGTTCCGGCCCGGCCTCGGGCTTGAGGGTCGCGGAGCCGGCCGGGAACAGCACCTCGGATTGCAGCACGAAGCGGTCGCCGACCACGCGGATGTCGGGCCGGTTGCCGAGGATCTGGCGCAGGCGGCCGAAGAAGTCGGACCGGTATCGGGCCAGTTCCTGAACCTTCTGCGCGAGGGCGACGTTCAGCCGGCTGCCCAGCTCGGCGATCCGGGCCTGGGATTCCCTGTCGCGGCTCTCGGAGGCCGCGAGGGCGTCCTCCAGGGCTGCGAGCTGCCGGCGCATGGCGCTGATCTGCTCGTTGAGCAGGTCGATCTGGGACTGCGCCCGCCGTGTCGCGCCGCGCTCCGTCTCCAGCTGCTTGTCGAGGGTGCCCGCCGCGCCCTGGCTGACCGTCGCGGCCTCGGCCTGCACCTTGGCCCGGTCGCGCTCGGCCTCGACGCCGGCGAGTGTCGTGCGGAGGTTGCGCACCTCGTCCTCCTGGTTGCGGCGGTTCGTCCGCTCCAGGGCCAGGAGGTCGGTGAGGTCGGCGATCTGGCGGTTGAGCTTGGCCAGGGTCTCGTCCCGGCCGGTCAGCTCCTGCGACAGGAAGAACTGCCCGACCACGAAGACCGTGAGCAGGAAGACCACCGAGAGGAGCAGCGTCGCCAGCGCGTCGACGTAGCCGGGCCAGACGTTGAGCGTCCGCCGGGTCCGGGTCGCCGTGGAGGCCACTAGACGCGCTCCCGGCCCAGCCGGTCGAGCACCTGCTTCAGCTCGCGCTCGCGGCTCGCCTGCGCCTCCACCCAGTCGCGGATCATCTGCTGCTCGGCGCGCATGTGCTGGACGAGGCCCTGGATGCCCTCGGCGAGGTTGGTCATCGCCTGCGTCGCCGCGCGGCTGCCGCCGCCCTCGGCCACCAGGGCACTCAGGCGGTCGACCGCCTCCTTCAGCTCTTGAGTCCCGGCGGCCGGCCTGGCACCGGCCGCCGCCGCGACCGGCGCCGCCTCCTGGGAAGCCGCGCCGGACATCAACCAGTCCTGCAGTTCGTTGTGGAACCGGGCATGGGCCTGGCCCGCCTGCAATTCCAGGAAGCCGGTGATCAGCGACGAGGCGAGGCCGAACAGCGAGGCCGAGAACGCCAGACCGATGCCCGAGAGCGGCACCGCGAGGCCGGATTTCAGCTCGTCGAACATGACGCCGGCATCGCCGCCGCCGCGCATGCCCTTGATGACGCCGCCGACCGCCGACAGCGTGTCGATGAGGCCCCAGAAGGTGCCGAGCAGGCCGAGCAGGATCAGGATCCCGGCGATGTAGCGCAGGATCTCGCGGCCCTCGTCGAGGCGCACCGCGATCGTGTCGAGATAGCCGGTCGTGCCCGGCAGGGTCGTCCCGCCGGCCCGCGCGGCGATCATCGGCGCCATCGGCGCCAGCAGGGCGGGCGGCCGCTTGACCTGCGCGCCGTTGGCGACGGCGTTGACGTAGGCGGTCTCGCGGAACAGCCGGACGACCTGCCCGAAGGCGATCAGGACGGCGATCAGCAGAACACCGAGGATCAGCCCGTTGAGCCCGGGATTGGCCAGGAAGGCCGGTGTGATCTGCCGGAACAGGATGAAGGCGAGGAAGCCTACGAGGATCAGGAAGATGACCATGCGCCCGAGATAGATCCCGGGCTGTGCCAGCGGCCCATTCTTGTCGTCGCCGGTTTGTCGGGCGGCCATCGATCGTTCTAGCCTGATCTCACCACGCGGCAGCCGGCCATCGGCGCCCCTCCGAGGCACTGTGGGGGTAGGCCCGCACGCGATCAAGTCTCGGGAAGGTCACCGCGGAGCTATGCCCAGGCCGATCGAGACCAGTCGCGCACAAAAGGCTTAGCTGCGCGCGACCGACTTACGCCGAACCGGCATCCGCCGGGCCGAACAGGGCGCTAATCCCAGAAATGCGGCGCTGTCTCCTCGAGATTCGGTCCCAGCCGGAGGGCCGCGACCCGCGTGGCGAGGCCGCGCGCGTCCGTCTCCACCGCGATGCCGCACAGGGTCCCCTCGCCGACGGCGACCTCCCAGCGGGAGCCCGGCGTCTTCTGGATCATGCGGCGGATCGGCTCGTCCTTCTGCATGCCGATCACCGAATCGTAATCGCCGCACATGCCGGCATCCGACATGTAGGCCGTGCCGCCGGGCAGGATCCGGTGATCCGCCGTGGGCGTGTGCGTGTGCGTCCCGACGACGAGGCTCGCCCGGCCGTCGAGATAGTGGCCGAAGGCCTGCTTCTCGCTCGTCGCCTCGGCGTGGACGTCGACGATGACCGCGTCCGCCGCCGCGCCGAGGGGGCAGGCGGTGAGCTCCCGCTCGACCGCCGCGAAGGGGTCATCCATCGCGTCGAGGAAGACGCGGCCCATCACGTTGACCACGAGCACGCGGGCGCCGCCCTGGGTCTCCACCACCGTGGCGCCGCGGCCCGGCGTGCCGGGCGGATAGTTCGCCGGCCGCACGAGGCGCGGCTGGCGGGCGATGAACACCATCGCCTCGCGCTGGTCGAAACTGTGGTTGCCGAGGGTGACCGCGTCGGCGCCGGCCTGGATCAGCTCGTCGCAGATGGTCTCGGAGATGCCGAAGCCTCCGGCCGCGTTCTCGCCGTTGACCACCACGCAGTCGAGGCGCCAGCGCTCCCGGAGCCGCGGCAGGTGATCGCACACCACGGTGCGGCCCGAACGCCCGACGACGTCGCCGAGGAAGAGCAGGCGCATGGGTCAGGCGGTCCTGTCGCAGCGGATCACGCCGTCTTCGGTGATCACGAACTGGAGGGGGCGGTCGTGCGGCTCGGCCGGCACCCGCCCCACCTCCTGGGCGGCGAAGCCGATGCCGACGGTCAGGACGGGGCGTGTCCGGGACAGGCGCGCGATCGCGCCGTCGTAGTAGCCCCGGCCGTAACCGATGCGCTGCCCGGTCCGGTCGAAGGCGGCGAGCGGCACGATCAGCGCGTCGGGCTCCACCGGCGGCAGCGACGGGTCGGGCTCGCTGAGGCCGAACCGGCCGGCGACGAGGGCGTCGCCGGCGCGCCATTCCCGGAACACCAGGCCGTCCGGCGTGACGTGCGGCAGGGCCACGGCCTGGCCGCGGGCGCGTAGGCCCTCGGCGGCGGGCCGGGGATCGACCTCGCTGCGGATCGGCCAGAAGGCGCCCACCAGTCTGGCCCGGGCGAGCTCCGGCAGCGCGAGGAGCGCGTCCCCGATCGCCGTCGAGGCCGCCTGACGGGCCGCCGGATCGAGGGCGTCGCGGGCGGCGAGGGCCGCGGCGCGGAGTTCCGCCTTGCGGGCGGCGTCGGGAGCCTCGGCGCCGGTTCTGGGAGGGGTCGGGTGCGGAGCCACGTGAGCCGTTGGAGGATCGATCCCGGGAAACCTACAGCGTAGGTGGGCGCCGTGTTGGCCAGGTCCAGGGACGAGGCCAGGGACAGCTCCCGAGGGAGTCGATAAGGCCCCGGGGATAGTGCTCCTGACGAACTCTGCAGCCCCGCCCACGTCATGTAGCGGTCCCGGCGCGATCCCGCCAGGGCCGCGCGCACCAAAATCCGCGGGCTCGCCGTCAGCCCGGCTCGTCCGCGGTCCCGGCGGCCCGCGCCCGGGCCACCGCCAGGATCTCGCTGCGGCCCTCCGGGTCGGCGATCGACTGCCACAGGCCGATCAGCTCGCTGAGCTCGGCCAGCGGCCGCGGTGCCGGCGCTCCGAAGAAGGCGGCGATCGGGACGCCGGTCGCGGCCGCGATCCGACGCAGGCGGGCATTGACGGCGCGCCGGCCGCCACCCCGGTCCTCGACGCTGATCGCTTCCATGGCAGAGCACCTGAACAAGAATTGAGGCCGCAGCTAGGGGCGATTGTCGCGTCTCGGACGAGCCAATACAATTTATCCAATCGGAGAATAGGGCAGCCCGAGAGCGTTATCCACGCCGATGACTCGCCGGATCCGTCGAACCCCGGGATCGGTGCGGCGCGGGCCCTCGGCAGGCCTGCGCGATGCGGCGACGCGTCCGCGTCGCGCGGTGTCGACATCCTGTAGCAACACGCCGACCTCGATGACGGACGCGTTTGCGCGGGCCCGCCGCGCGGGGGTTGTTTACCACGCTCCCAGTCATCCGGGCCGCCGCGGCGCGGATCGCGGCCTCGATACATTGTCAGCAGGCTGCGCGACTCTTGCAGTAGGGAAGGCGCCCGCGAGGGACCGACCAGGATTGAGACGACGGTGACCGATCGTGGCACAGATCGACCATAACATCGCTGTCGCGACGTGGCTCGGCCCGGTGCAGCCGGCGCATCCCGAGCGTCCGGGCCCGAACCGTCCCGACACCACGGCCGAACTGGGCGACCTGTGGCGGATCCTGTGGCGGCGCAAGCGGCTGGTCTTCGGGACGGCGCTGCTGCTCGGCCTCCTCGCCCTGGCCTACGCGCTGATCACGCCCTCGCTCTACACCGCCACGGCGCAGATCCTGATCGATCCCCGCGACCGCCAGGTCGTCTCGAACGACGTCAATCCGGCCGGACTGTCGCCGGACGGCGGCATCGCCCAGGTCGAGAGCCAGGTGAAGGTGATCGAGTCGGACGCCGTGCTGGGGCGCGCGGTCGATCAGGTCGGACTCGCGACCACGCCGGGCTTCGGCGCGCCGCGGGACGGCGTCGTGACGCGGGCCCTCGGCGAGGTCCGCGCGCTGGTGGCCGGGCAGAAGGCGGAGCGGCCCGTCGACGCCCGCGGCCGGGCGCTGGACCAGCTGCGGCGGCGCCTCGCGGTCAAGCGCGCCGACAAGGTCTTTGTCATCGACTTGGTGGTCACCACGCCGGATCCCGATCTCTCGGCGCGGATCGTCAACGCCATCGCGAACGCCTACCTGACGGACCAGACCGACGCCCGCTCGGACGCCGCCAAGCGCGCCGCGGGCGAGCTGCGCGGCCGCCTCGACGAGCTGCGGAGCGCCGTCAACGCCGCCGACAAGAAGCTCGAGGATTACAAGGCGCGCAACGGCCTGATCGCGTCGAGCGGCCGGCTCGTGAACGAGCAGCAGCTCACCGACCTGAACGCGCGGCTGGTCGCCGCGCGGGCGCGGACCGCCGACGCCAAGGCGCGTCTGCAGGGGATCCGGGAGGCCCGCGGGCAGGCGATCGGGTCCGGAGCGATGCCGGAGGCGGTCCAGTCCTCGGTGATCGAGCGCCTGCGCGGGCAGTACGCGGAGCTCGCCGCCAAGGAGGCCGACCTGCGCACCAATCTCGGCGAGCGCCACCCGTTCATCGCCGCCGTGCGCGCGCAGATGCAGGACGTCCGCCGGCTGATCGACGCCGAGCTGAACCGCATCGCGGGCGCGGCCGAGACCGAGGCCCAGCGCGCCCAGGCGAACGAGCGGACCCTCGCGGCGGAGCTGGAGCGCCTGCAGCGGCAGTCGGCGGTGAACGCACAGTCGTCGGTGCAGCAGCGCGAGCTCGAGCGCGAGGTCGACGCGGCGCGCTCCGTCTACAACGCCTTCCTCGTGCGCGCCCGGGAGATCAAGGAACAGACCAGCATCGACAGCTCGAACGCCCGGATCATCACCACGGCGCGGCCGCCGCAGGATCCGAGCTGGCCGCCGCGGCTGATCCTGGTCGCCGCCGCCCTCGCGGGCGGCCTCGGCCTCGGCGCCGGCCTCGCGCTGACGCGGGAATATCTGGCGCCGACCGTGCTCTCGCCGCGGCAGCTGGAGCGGCTGTCGAACGCCCCGGTGGTGGCCGTGCTGCCCGGCCTGCGGCCGCGGGGCGCGAGCGCGAGCGCCGCGAGCCTCACCCTCGACCACCTGGCCGCGACCTCCGGCATGAGCGGCCACGCGCTGGCGCTGCTCGTCACTTCGGGGGAATCCGACGAGGCGGAGCGCCAAGCGGTGATCGGGCTGCTCGCCGCGGTCGCCGTCGCGCGCGGCGACCGCGTCCTGCGCGTGGACGCCGACCTGCGGGCGGACGGCTCCGGCACCGGCGGCCTCCTCGACGTGCTCCGCGGCGAGCAGAGCCTCAACGCCGTGACCCGGACGGACCCGGCCTCCGGCGCCCGCCGGGTCGGGCTCGGCGACACCGAGAAGCCCCTGCGCGACGCCCTGACACCCGCCAATGTCGAGCGCTTCATCGCGGGCGTGAAGGGACGCTTCGACCTCGTGCTCGTCGACGGCGGCGTGCTGACCGAGAACCTGCGGCTCGGTCCCCTGGCGGCCGCCGCCGACCGGCTGCTGCTCGTCGCCTGCAACGGCGCGACGCGCCAGCGCGACCTGATCGACCTCGTCGACACGTCGGAGGCGCTGGGCCGACCGATTTCCGGCTCTTTGCTCCTGACCCGGCGCAAGGCGTGAGGACCCTCCGGCAGACCGGCTTCGCGCGCCGCCACGATCCGGCGGCGCGCACGGGTCCGGTGCTGCGCGCCCTGCTGCGGGCGGAATCAGTGGCCCTGTCGGTCTGGGCCCTGCTCCTCGTCGGGGTCTCGGGCGGCCTCCTGTGGGTGCTCGGCCTCAATTACGAGGGGATCACCGGCTCGGCCGCCTCGAAGATCCACCCCGCCACCTACCTGGCGGTCGTCCTGATCGGCTGGACCCTGGTGCGCGCGGGCAATCCGGTGATCACGGTGGCCGGGGCGCTCAACCGGCGGCCGGCTAGCGTGCTCCTGGCCGCCTGCGGCGTGCTGCTCCTCGCGCTGATCGCGGCCCGGGGCAGCGCGGGCCTCGCCGGCTCCATCGACACCTTCGTGCTCGCCGGCCTCGTCCCGATCCTCCTGATGGACCGGGACGCCGCCACGCTCGGGCGGCTGGAGACGATCTTCCACCTCGTGATGCTCGCCAACGCCCTGCTCGGCCTGTTCGAGCTCGCGAGCGGCCAGCGCTTCTTCCCCTACCGGTTCGACGGCGTGGCGTTCGAGTCCGACACGCGGTCGGCGGCCCTCCAGGGCCACCCGCTGGCCAACGCGACCATGACGGCGTGCTACATCCTGGCGCTGGCCAAGGGCGGCGGTCGCCTCGCGCCGATGCCGCGCGCCGCCATGATCGTCCTCCAGCTCGTCGCCCTGGTCACGTTCGGAGGACGCTCGGCCACCGTCACGACGCTGATCCTCGGCGGCGCTGTCGGGCTGGTGGCCCTGAACCGCACCCTGCGCACCGGCCGCGTCCCGCTGGCGGCGGCGGCCTGCGCGTGCTTCGCCCTCACCCTGCTGCCGGTTCTGGTCGCCGTCCTGGCCGCGGCCGGGTTCTTCGACACCCTGCTGGACCGGTTCGTCTCGGACGGCGGCAGCGCGCAGGCCCGGGTCGACATGCTCACGGTATTCGACGCGATCCCGTTCCGGCAGCTCCTGCTCGCACCCGACTTCCTGCAGGTGAACACGCTGCGCCGGATCTACGGCCTGGAATGGGGCATCGAGAACTCGATCATCTCGGCCGTGCTCTACCACGGCATCCTGGTCACGGGGGTGCTGGTGATCGCGGTGGCGCTCTACCTCACGGAGATCGCGCGGGATTGCCGGCGCGGCGTCTGGCTGCCGATCCTGGCCTTCGTGATCCTCGTGAATACGTTCGAGGGCCTCGCCGGCAAGACGACCCTGCTCGCCAAGTTCGCCCTGATGCTCATCGTCCTGTTCCCGCCCCTTCCGCGCCGCGGCTGAGAGGGCGCCGAGCCGCGGATCGGTCGGAGACCGCCTCAGGGCCGGGCCCGCAGCCCGAGCGCCGCGATCAGGGCGGGATCGGCGACGTGCGCGTCGTCCATGAGGCCGAGGCCGTCGAACAGGTTCCAGAACGACCACGCGAACCCGTTCGCCTCCGCCGCCAGCCGCACGTCCCGGATGTAGGCGGCCCGGTCCGGCGCCCGGGACGCCGTGAAGCGGGCATCGGTGCGCAGGGCGCCGAACTCGCCCATCAGCACCTGCCCGCGCGGGATCCCGTAGAGGTCCGCCCAGGTCGCCACCGGCGCCATCGCGTCGGCGATGTAGGCCGGGCCGGGCGCGGCCTCGAAATATTCGTGCAGCTTCGCCTCGATCAGCGCGCGGTCGCGCGCCTTCTCGGCCCGGGGCACCGTGCGGTCCGCGTCCATGCGCGCCCAAACCGCCGCGAGCGTCTCGCGCAGCGTGCCGCGGCTCCCGGGCCAGGGCACGGCGGTGAGCCAGCGGTAGAACGGCTCCTCGGTGAGCCAGGTCGCCCCCTGGTGGGAGAACAGGTACGGCTCGTAGAAGTGGAACGTGTAGAGGAGCGGCGCGAAGCGCGCGAGCGCGGCCGGGTCCAGGGCCGTCAGGCCGGCGACGAGGCTGCCGCAGGAGCCGGTCGCCACGAGGGTGAGCGCCGGCGCGGCCGCGCGCGCCGCCATCAGGAGCCCGTCCTGCACCCGATTCCAGGCGCGCGCGCCGCAGGCCTGCGGCGGCTCGTTCACCGGCTCCAGGGCCAGGCGGTCCGTGCCCTTCCGCGCGCACAGGCGCGCGAGGTCTCCGACGAGGTCGCGATAGGCGGCGAAGAGCGGCGCCCGGTCCGAGTCGTAGAACGCGCCCGGCGTGTAGTGGTGGGTCGCGGCGTTCGCCTGGACATTGACCAGGACGCGCAGCCCGGCCGCCAGGGCCGCGTCGACGGCCTCCGACAGGGTGCCGAGGAGTTCGGCGCGCCGGGCCCCGGTGAAGGCCACGAACGGCCCGGGATCGAGGGGCAGGCGCACGAAGTCGAAGCCGAACCCGGCGATTCGGGCGAGGTCGTCGCGGGTGGGTATTGGCCGGCCGGCCTGGAAGGGCGGCCACGCGTAGTCGGTCCGCGGCGGCGGGTACTCGGTGGTCAGCGAGAACCAGGGCCAGAGGGCGATGCCTCGGCGCAGGGCGATCGGCGCGGGACTGCCCTGGACGGGTCGGACGCCCGCGCCCGCCGCGAGGGCGCCGGCGAGCATCGACCGCCGGCTGGGGCCTACCACCTCGGACCGGCCGGGGCGGCGACGGGCGCGACCGCGGTGGCGCGCGCCGCGCGGTCCGGTGCCGGCGGGTAGCCGCCGACACGGCGCAGCGCGTCCTCGTAGGAGGCCAGCACGGCGTCCCAGCGGAACTGCTCGGCGCGCGCCCGCGCCGCCGCGCGGGCCGCCGCGACCGCGGCCCCGTCGGAGAGCACGCGCTCGATGGCCGCCGCGCAGCTGTCCGGATCCGAGAAATAGAACTGCGCGTCCCCGGCCGTGCCCCGGTTGAACGGATTGTCGTGGGCGACCACGGCGTTGCCCGCCCAGAGCGCCTCGACCAGCGACGGATTGGTGCCGCCCACCGTGTGGCCGTGGAGATAGGCCCGCGCGTGGACCCGCAGGGCCTGGACCTGCTCGGGCTCGTAGATGGCGCCGGGGAACAGCACCTCCGGCGAGGCGGCCGCCTCCACGGCGCGATGGTACGGGTTGCCGACCCTCAGCGTGCCGAGCACCACGAGCCGCACGCCGCGGGCACGGCGCGAGAAGGCCTCGACGAGCGTCAGGATGTTGTTGTCCGGCTCGATGCGGGCGATCGAGACGAGGTAGCGGTCCGGCGCGAGGCCGAGGGGCGGCGGCCCGACATCGGCCGCCGGGGGATCGCCGCCGTACGGGATGGTCGCGATGGCGCCGCGCGGCCTGCGACGGGCGAGGTGGTCGGCGATGACGGGATGGTCGGCCACCAGCCGCTGCGAGGACCACGCGGCGATCCACTCGCTGACGTAGAAGAAGGCGCGCACGGGCAGCGACCATTTCGGACGGCGCCACTCGATCCCGTCCATGTTGGTCAGGATCCGTCCGCCCCGCGCCCGCAGGTAGGGCAGGAACGCGGCGCCGTTGTAGCCGAGCACGAGGCAGACGCCGCCGCGGGTCGCGGCGTCGTGGGCGCAGATGGCGTCGAAGGCGAGCGTCGCGACGGGACCGCGCAGGCCGATCTCCACGGTGATCAGTTCGACGCCGTTCCAGGTGCTCCGCACGATGCGGTCCCGCACCGTCTCGACATCCCTCTGGCAGTACACGCCGACCTGCCAGCCGCGTTCGACCAAGTAGAGCGCGAGACGTTCCGCGAAAGTCTCGAAGCCACCGTGGGCGGCCGGGATACCGCGCGTGCCGAGAATAAGTAGTTTCGGTGCGCGGTCAGGCATGAAACTTCCTTTCCAATGTGTCGGCCCTATTGTAGATCCGGAGGATACAATTCCGGCGACCGGCCTCTACAACTGCTAGTTGTTTATTTAATACAGAAATCATCTTATGGTAGATAACTTCGGACTGAGAGCGGCGCGCGACAGCGATCGTGCTGCCGCGCCCGCGCTGCGGGTCATCGGCAACGCCGCGGCGGCGCTTCGGATCACGTGTGTCCACCAGGGATTCGAGCTGTACGGCTCGGATCGCTGCTTCATCGAGACCGTCCGCACGATCCGGGCCGCCCATCCGGATGCGCGGATCGACGTCGTGCTGCCGCGAAGCGGGCCGATCGTGGCCGCCCTGGAGCCCTTCGCCAGCGAGATCGTGATCGCCCCGCTCTGGATCCTGCGGCGCAAGAACCTGGCGCGCCTCGTAACCCTGGGTCTGATGGCTCTGCCCATCGCGATGATCCGTGCGTGGCGCCGCATCCGCGCGAGCGACCTCGTCTACATCAACACCACCGTGGTGGCCGACTACCTGCTGGCCGCCCGGCTGGTCCCCGGCCGGAGCATCGTCCACGTCCACGAGATCCCCGAAGGCACCGTGCTGAAAGTCCTGCGCGGGCTGATCCGCTGGAGCGGCGCCAGCGTGGTGTTCAACTCGCGCGCCACCGAGCGGGCCTACGCCCTGCCCCGCGGGGCGACCGCCCGGGTCGTCTACAACGGGATCGCGGGTCCCGCCGAGCCGAATCGGAACACCTACGACGGCTCCCGCCCGCTCCGCGTGCTGATGCTCGGCCGGATCAGCCGGATCAAGGGCCAGGACGTCCTCGTGGAGGCGCTGGCCTCCCTGCCCGAGCCCGTGCGCCGGCGGATCGCGCTGCGCATCGTCGGCAGCGCCTTCGAGGACGAGGCCCGCGAGCGGGCCCTGGTCGGGCGGATCGCCGAGGCGGGGCTCGCCGCGCAGGTCACGCTCGAGCCGTTCGTGGCCGATCCCGCCGCCCTCTACCGCTGGGCCGACGTGGTCACGATGCCGTCGCAGCGGCCCGAATCCCTCGGCCGCGTGGCGATCGAGGCGATGTCCTACGGCGTGCCGCCGCTCGTCACGGCGATCGGCGGCCTGCCCGAGGTCGTGGAGGACGGGAAGACCGGCTGGGTCGTCCCGCCGGGCGGCCCGGAACCGATCGCCGCCGTTCTCGCGGACCTGGTCGCCGACCCGGCGCGCTGGCGCGACTTCGGCCGGGCGGCCCGGGCGCGCTACCTGAGCCTGTTCTCGGAGGCCTCGGCGGCGGAGGGTATCGAGGCCGCGGTCCGGACGACGCTGCGCCGCCCGACCACGGAGGCGTCGCGCGTCGCCGACGTGCCGGCGCGACCGGCAGCCTAGGAGTCGGGGCCTTCCGGCCGGACCGCCGACGATCCGGCGGCGACGCCTGTCCGAGAGCTGGGCCCCGGGCATGACCGGGCTGACTCCCTGCGTGATCGCCCCCTCCGCGGCCGAGCGCCGCGGCCGCGCGTGCCGCCACGAGCGCGCGACGACGGGTTCAGCGGCGTCCGCCTCGGCAGCCTCGGTCCGGAAGACCCCGGAGCGCCGCTCGCGACGGAGCGGAAACCGACCCGTGTCGCGGGCGTCACCCTGTGGACGATCAGCGGCGCGAGGATGCAATGCGGGCCCGCGTGACCGATGAGGCGTGCGGCGCGGGCAACCGAACCCGGGCAGGACGAGGAGCGAGGACGGGGAGCGACATGGCGGCCAAGCTCGCAGTTCAGGAGATTGCGGATGCCCTGGACTGGGACCGGCGGGTCTGGGCCTGCCCGGGCGCCAACATCTATTGCGGGACGTCCTGGGGCACCTACAAGGCGCGGCGCGGCCTCGAGGTGCGGCGCGCGGTCGTGTCCGGCGACGGCGCGGACCTCGCCTTCGTCCAGTGGCAGACGCGCCGCAAGGGGCCGGCGCGGTTCGTCCATGTCCAGGGCGGCCCGCTGCTGACCGCGGCGGGCGCGCACCGGGCGGAGGCGGTGTTCGCCGCGTTCATCGACCATCTCGCGCTCGGCCGGCTCGACGTGCTCGCGGTCGATTACGAGCAGTTCGAGAACCGCGACGCGACGCTGGCGCTGCTGATGCACGGGTTCGCCCCGGTGATCGGCGCGCACGACCACACCCTCGAGCTCGACCTGACCCAGGATCTCGACGCCATCCAGGCCGGCATGGAGCCGCGCTGGCGCAAGGCCCTGCGCAAGGCCGAGCGCAACGTCGAGGTGACGACGCATTTCCTCGAGGATAGGGCCGAGCGCCTCGAAGCCTTCGACGACTTCACCGCGATGTTCGCGGCCCTGCGCGAGCGCAAGGGCTTCGCCACCACGCTGCAGCCGCAGGCCTACCGTGACATCGCGGCCGAGGACGAGCACCTGCTGATCCTCGACGTCCGCGAGAAGGGACAGCGCGTCCTCGTGCGCATCGCGCACCTGTCGGACACACGCTGCACGGATTTCTACACGGCCTCGAACGACCGGGCCCGCGCGACGGGCGCCGCGACCCTCGCGGTCTGGCGCTTCGTGGAGCGGGCGAAGGCGGAGGGCTGCCGGGTCTTCGATTTCGGCGGCATCGACCCGGCGGCGAACCGCCCCGTCTTCGAGTTCAAGCGCGGCCTGTGCACCGACGTGGTCCAGCACAACCCGCTCTGGGTCTACAGCCGGACGCCGGCGCTGCGGAAACTGGCGCCGGTCCTGCTGGCGCTGCGCTGAGCGGCGGGCCGGCCGCTCACAGGGCGCCGAGGGGCCGCGCCGGTCCCGGGTGCCGCGCCAGCGTCCGGAAGGCCGAGACCGACCAGACCAGCGTCGCCACTTCGGAGGCCAGCAGGCCGACGAGCGCGGTGGCGGGCGGCAGCAGCAGCAGCGCCGGCACCATCACGGCCATGCCGAGGGCGGCGCTCGCCACCGCCCCCGCCGTGATGGTCCGGAACGCCGCCGAGGCCTCGAGGTAGGCGCGCGGGATCGCGTAGAGCAGCGACACGGTCACCACCGCCCAGACGCCGAGCCCGATCCAGCCCATCGGCTGCGCGGCGAACCGTCCCTTGAACAGGATGTCCTCGACGAGCGGCAGGGTCGCGGCCATGACCGCCCCGTAGGCGAGACAGGCGCTGCCGAGCAGGATCCCGTTGCGGACGACGAGCCGGCGGGCGGCCTCGACCTGCCCGGCCGCGAGCAGCCGGCTGATCTCCGGCAGGATCATGTTCAGCAGCGCGCTCGCGGGGATGCGCAGCGGCGCGTAGAGCACGATCGTGGCGGCGATCGGCGCGTAGGCGGCCGGACCAGCCAGGAGGGCCAGCAGCAGGGTCAGGCCCTGTCCCTGCACGGTCAGGCTGGTGACGCCGGCGAGCGACCACGCCAGCGTCCGCCAGATCGCCCGGTAGCGGGCGCGCGCCCGCGCGTGCAGCGAGAAGCGGATCCGCTCGCGCAGCGCCGCGTAGGCCACGGCGATCGCGGTCGCGTGGGCGAGCGCGATCGCCGTGAAGGCTCGATCGAGAAGGGCCGTGCCCTCTCCGTTCAGCCAGCGCGCGACGAGGAGACCGCCGCAGACCGCGTAGACCAGGTCGCTCAGGCCGGCGATCCGGGGCCGGCCGCGGGCGAGGAGAACGATCCGCAGGTAGCTGCGGAAGGCGTAGAGGCCCACGAAGGCCCCGGCCGCGAGGGCGCCGAGGCCGATCACCGGGATCAGGACGAGGCCGACGGCGGCCGCCATGATGCCGGAGACCAGCACCGCGCCCGAGCCGAACATCACGTCGTAGCCGAGCGCCGCCGGCCGGCCCAGGCTCCGGGCGACGTGGATCGTCGCCGGGACCGCCACCAGGGCGCGGATGTAGGTGATGCCGACCGCCCCGACCGCGAAGACGATGGCGAACAGGCCGTAATCGTGTGCGCCGAGCGCGCGCACCAGCAGGATGTTCAGGAGGAAGTGGAACAGGCTCTGGGTCAGCTCGCCCGACAGGATCACGGCGAACCGCCCCGAGAGGACGGCGCGCATCGGTCCGGGCAGACGGAGGCGGCCGGCGCCCGGGATCCGGAGCCGATCACCGGGACGCGGTATGGAGTCGGTCATGTCGGGGTGGACGGTCTCCGTGTGGGCGCGGGCCGTGCCCGGGCACCTGCGCCGGGGATCGGCCGGCGGCGCAGCATCCTCGTTCCTCCGGCCCGGCGCCCGTGCCGGGGCGTCCGTTTCCGGACCGTCTCAGGTGCTCCCCTGGCAGGCCTCGGACAGTGCGGCAAGGCATCGCGCGAGGTCGTCCCCGTCCGTCCACACGTGCGGGCTGATGCGCAGGGCGCCGGAGCGCTCGCTCACGTAGACCCGGTCCCGCTGCAGGCGATCGACCAGGCCCGTCGGCAGGCCCGCGGGCGGCCGCAGACCGAGGATGTGGGGTGCCCGCAGGGAGGCCGGCGGCGGCGTCAGGCCGAGGCCGGCGACCCCGTCCGCCAAGCGGTCGGTCAGCCCCCGCAGCCGGGCGGCGACCGCCGGCACACCCCACTCGGCGATCTGCTCCAGCCCGGTCACCGCCATGAACAGCGCCACCGGATCGTTCAGCTCGCCCCGGTCGTAGCGGCGCGCGCCGACGGCCGGCGGCCGGTTCCCGACATTCTCCTCGATGGCCGCCCCGTCCTGCCGGTGCGGCGCGGCGTACAGGAAGGCGAGGCCGTAGGGTCCGAGCGCCCATTTGTAGGTCGGGAAGGCCAGAAAGTCGGGGCGCCAGCGGGCGACGTCGACGGGCACGGCGCCCGCAGCCTGCGTGGCGTCGATCACCAGGGCCGCACCGGCATGATGGACCAGGGGGGCGAGCCGATCGAGGTCGATCAGGCTGCCGTCGGTCCAGTGCAACGGGGTCAGGGTGGCGAGGGCGAGCGGCGGGGCGCCCGGCCGGGCGATCGCGGCCGCGACCGCCGCGGTCCAGTCGCCGTCCGGCGGGCGCGGAACCTCCTCCACCACCAGACCCTGCCGCTCGGCGAGCCGGTCGAAGGCGAAGCGCAGGGACGGGAACTCGTCGGCCACGCGGAGCAGGCGCCCGCCCGGCCTCACGGTCAGGTTGCGGGCGGCCACCGCCATGGCGTGGCTGACCGCGCCGACGATCGCGATGTCGTCCGCGGTGGCGCCGATCAATCGCGCCGCCGCCGCGCGCGCTCGCTCGGCCCAGGGCGGGATCGCCGTGCGGGGATGGTCCCAGGGGCGGCTCTTGACCAGGATCCCCGCCTCGCCCGCCGCGCGCACGGCCCGCGGCAGCGGCGACCACGCGGCGGCGTCGAGGTAGCAGACGTCGGCGGGCATCTCGAAGAGGTGGCGCTGGCACGGGAGCGCCGCGGCGACGGATTCGGTGAACGCCATGATGCGCGAGCCTAGAGGATCGGATCCGCCGGGACCACGGCCCAGGCTTGATCGCGCGGCGCCGATGCCGCAAGTCGCCGTGTCCCAGTCCGCGAGGCCGCCCGTGCCGACCCGCTCGCCTCACTCCGATCCGGCAGCGCCATGGGCCGCCTGAGCCCCGACTGCTTCGACGCCGCCACCGCGCCGATGCGGGTCGCCGACGCGGTCGCTCTGATCCGGGCGCGACTCCCGATCCTGTCCGGGACCGAGACAGTCCCGCTCGCGGATGCGGACGGCCGGGTCCTCGCGGACGATGTGATCGCGCCCCTCGATCTGCCTCCCTTCGACAACGCCGCGGTGGACGGCTACGCCCTGCGCGCCGCCGATCTCGCGGCCGGCGGCGAGACGCGCCTGCCCGTCGGCGGACGCGTGCCGGCCGGCCATCCGGCGGGCGATCCCGGTCCGGGCGCGGCCGTGCGCATCTTCACCGGGGCGCCGGTGCCCGCGGGGACCGACACCGTCGTCATGCAGGAGGACGTCCGGATCGACGACGGCAGCGTCATCCTGCCCGAAGGACTCGTGTCGGGCGCCAATCGTCGGCGGGCCGGCGAGGACGTCGCCCGCGGCAGCACGGCGCTCCGCGCCGGGACGCGCCTCGGGCCGCAGCACATCGCACTCGCGGCCGCCTGTGGCCTGGCCGCGCTGCCGCTGCGGACGCCCCTGACGGTCGCGCTCTTCTCGACCGGCGACGAGCTGACACCGCCCGGCCAGTCCCTGCCGCCGGCCGGGATCTTCGACGCCAACCGGCCGATGCTCGCCGCGCTCCTGAGACGCCTCGGCGCCGTCCCCGTCGATCTCGGCATCCTCCGCGACGAGCCCGGACCGCTGCGGGCGCGCATCGCGGAGGCGGCGGCGTCCCACGACCTGATCCTGACCTCGGGAGGCGCCTCGGTGGGCGAGGAGGACCATGTCCGCGCCGCGATCGAGGCTTCGGGGCGACTGACCTTCTGGCGGTTGGCGATCAAGCCCGGCCGCCCGGTCGCGCTCGGAACCGTGGCCGGCACGCCCGTCATCGGGCTGCCGGGCAACCCGGCCGCCGCCTACGTGACCGCCCTGGCGGTGCTCGGTCCCCTGGTGCTCCATCTCTCCGGCGCGCGCGACACGGCGCCCGAGCTGGCGATCCGCAGCGGCTTCGCCCGCGAGAAGCGCCCCGGCCGGCGCGAATACCTGCGCGTCTGCCTCCGGGCCGGCCGGGACGGCCTGCCCGAGGCCGTGCCGGCGCCCGGCGGCGCGCTGTCCAGTCTCGCGGGCAGCGACGGGCTGGCGGAACTCGCCGAGGATCTGACCGCGATCCGCCCGGGCGACGCCCTGCCCTATCGACCGCACGGTGCGGTCGGCGGCGCCGGCAGCTGAGCTGTTGTTCCGGGCCGCGAGCCTGTAGAGCCTCGGGACACATCGCCACGACCCGACCGAGACCCCGTGACCCTGCTCGCCGATCGCGCCCCCGCCAAGGTCAACCTGACGCTCCACGTCCTCGGCCGACGCGTCGGCGACGGCTACCACGTGCTCGAGAGCCTCGTCGCCTTCGCGGGCACCGCCGACCGCCTCACCCTGGATCCCGACGCCCCGCTGGGCCTGACCGTCAGCGGCCCCACCGCCGGCCCCGCCGGCCCGACGGACGACAACCTCGTCCTGCGGGCCGCCCGGGGTCTCGCCGCACGGGTGCCGGGCTTGCGCGCGGGTGCCTTCCATCTGGTGAAGCGCCTGCCGGTCGCGGCGGGGATCGGCGGCGGCTCCTCCGACGCCGCCGCGGCCCTGCGCCTGCTGGCGCGCCTCAACGGGCTGCCCCTCGACCACGCGGCCGTCGGCGCGGTGGCGCGGGAGACCGGCGCCGACGTACCGGTCTGCCTCGACCCGCGGGCCCGGATGATGCGCGGCGCGGGCGAGGAGATCGGGGCGGCCCTCGGGCTCGAACCGCTGCCCGCGGTGCTGATCAATCCCGGCGTGCCGGTGCCCACCGCCCCGGTCTTCAGGGCTCTGGGCCTGAGCGTCGGCCAGGATCTCGCGGGCGCACCGCATCCGACGATCCCGCAGGCCACGGCGACCGACACGCTGCTCCAGGCCCTGGCCGGGGCCCGCAACGATCTGGAAGCGCCGGCCCTGACCGTGGCGCCGGTGATCGGCGACGCGCTGGCAGCCCTCCGCGCCCAGGGCTGCCGCCTCGCGCGGATGTCGGGCTCCGGCGCGACCGTGTTCGCGCTGTTCGCCGACCGGCGCGCGGCCGTCCGGGCCGCTGCCGCCCTGCGCGCCGCCCATCCGGGATGGTGGGTGGCGCCGACCTTCCTGCGCTGACCCGGCCCGCGGGCGGCGCTCAGCCGGGCGCGGCCTCGTAGACCGTCACGACGCCGCCCGCCTCCGGCACCATCACGCGCCAGCGGCTCGACCGCGGCAGGTCGCCGGGATCGATCGCGGTGGCCCGGCCGCTCCCGACAGAGAAGGTCGCGAGCCGGCCGTCCCCGTCGTGTCCGCGCAGATACGCGCGGCCGTCGCCGAGGTGGAGCGCGGCCGGAGCGGCGGTGAGGCCGAAGGCGATGTCCGCGAGGGCGCCGCTCGGCGCCAGGACGGCGCCCCGCAGCGCCAGCACGTCGGCCCCGGGGGCGATCTCGGACTCGACCCGCAGGTGGCCGTCGACGGCGTGACGGCGGTTCAGCAGCAGGGCTTGCCGGCGTCCCTCACGCAGGACGACGAGGGCGAGATCCGGCCCGTCCCGGCCGGCGATCAGGTAGAAGCTGCCCGGCGCGAGCCGATCGAGGCGGGTGGTCCGGCCGGGACGGTGCGGGTCCAGGGTCATGCTTCCATCCGTGCGCGCCTTTCACCCCGCCCCTTCCGGTAGAACGCGCGGCGCTCGGCTTCGGCCCGCACCACCGTGGCGCGCACCTGGAGCAGGTCCTTGCGGGTCAGGAGCCCGACGAGGCCGCCGGTGCGCGGATCGGTGACCGGCAGGCGCCCCTGCCCGGCCGACAGCATGACGTCGAGGGCGTGCGAGACCACGTCGCCCGGATGGACGACGGCGAGATCGGCGTCCGAGACGCGCTCGCCGAGGGTGCCCTCCTCGGCCGCGCCGTCGCGCTCCTCCAGGGTCCAGCGGAGGGCGTCGTTGCGCGAGACGAGGCCGACGGGCCGGCCCGCGCCGTCGACCACCGGGTAGGCGTGGTGGGCGCCGGTCTCGATGGCCGCGAGGGCCTCGGCCAGGGGCAGGTCCGCGTCCAGGGTCTCGACCGTGCGGGTCATCACCGCCTCGACCCGGGCGAGATCGTAGGGATCGATCCCGTATTCCCGGGTCACGTGCTGCCCGCGCCGGGCGATCTTCTCGGTCAGGATCGAGCGCTTGAGGAGGAGCACGGTCACCGCGTAGGCCGCCACGGTGGCGGCGAGCAGCGGCGCCAGGGCGGCGACGTCGCCGGTCACCTCGACGGCGAAGACGACGCCGGTCAGCGGCGCCGGCAGGGTGCCGCCGAGCATCGCCGCCATGCCGATGAGCGCCCAGAAACCGTGGGCGCCGGGCAGGAGGAGGCCGATCAGCCAGCCGACGGCGCCGCCGAGGATCAGCAGCGGCGCGAGCACGCCTCCGGACGTGCCCGACGACAGGGCGGCGAGCCAGATCGCCGCCTTGACCACGAGGATCAGCACGACGGCGCTCGCCAGCATGTGGCCGGAGAGCAGGTCGTGGATGACGTCGTAGCCGACGCCGAGCGCCCGGGGCTCCACGAGGCCGCCCAGCCCGACCACGACGGCGCCGAGGGCGGGCCACCACATCCAGTGCAGGGGAAGCCGCCCGAAGCCGTCCTCCAGCGCGTAGAGGGCCCGGGTCAGCCCCCCCGAGATGAGGCCGCAGGCTATGCCGAGCAGCGCGCAGGCGGGCAGCCCCCACCAGGGCAGGACCGGATTGTCGGCGAAGGGAAAGAGCGGGCCGGCGCCGAACAGGGCCGGCCGCCAGCAGGCCGCGGTGACAGCCCCGACGGTCACCGGTACGAGGCTCCGCGGCCGCCACTCGAACAGCAGAACCTCGACGGCGAGCAGCACGGCCGCCACGGGCGTCCCGAAGATGGCGGTCATGCCCGCCGCCGCGCCCGCCACCAGCAGCGTCTTCCGCTCGGCGGCGCTGAGATGGAAGAACTGGGCGAAGAGCGAGCCGACCGCGCCGCCCGTCACGATGATCGGTCCCTCGGCGCCGAACGGTCCGCCGGTGCCGATCGCCACCGCCGAGGAGAGCGGCTTGAGCACGGCGACCCTGGGCGACATCCGGCTGCCGCCGACCAGGATCGCCTCCATCGCCTCCGGGATCCCGTGGCCGCGGATCTTCTCCGAGCCGTAGCGCGCCATGGCGCCGACGATCAGCGCCCCGATCACCGGGATCGCCACCATCGAGGGCCCCGGCGCCGCGCCGGCCAGGGAGGTCAGGGCGGTGTCGAGCCGGCCGTACCACACGAGATTGGTGACGAGGCCGATCAGCGTGAGCAGGATCCAGGCGGTGCCGCTGGCGGCGGTCCCGGTGACGATCGCCATGCCGGCCAGCGTCAGGACCCGCCGGTCCGCGCTGAAATCCCCCAGCGCCCGGCGCAACGGGCTGCCCTCCCCGCTGCCGCTCCCAGTCCCGCCGATCATCGGGGCCTCCTGCCTTCGCGGCGGCTTTTATGTCGTAATCCGATATATCTTGCAACGGCGCGGCCATTGCGAGCCGGGACCAGCCCGTCGATACGGGGCACCGTCGGCGGCTCGAGGGACACACCACGGAGGCGATCATGGAGGCCGATGCCCCGGGACCGGAGGCGCTGTCGCGGGAGCAGTACGCGGCGCTCGCGGATTTCCGCTTCCGTCTCCGCCGCTTCCTGGCGTTCAGCGAGGCGGCGGCGGCCCGGGCGGGCCTGCCGCCGCAGCAGCATCAGGCCCTGCTGACGCTGGCGGGCCATGCCGGGCGCGCGCCGGCGACGGTCGGCCTGCTGGCCGAGCAGCTGCTGATCGCTCCGCACAGCGCGGCCGAGCTGGTGTCCCGCATGGTGGAGGCCGGCCTGCTGACCAAGACGCGGGCCGTCGAGGACAGGCGGCGGAGCGAGCTGTCCCTCACGCCGCGCGCCGAGGCCCTGCTGCGCACCCTGACGGACGCGCATCTCGCGGAGCTGCGCGACCTCGCCCCCGCCCTCGCCGAAGCCCTCGGGCCCGTGACGCGTTGAGGCCGACGCGGGTCGTCGGGCCGGCGCGGATCGGTGGCTGTCGACGCGGGAGCCCCGAGTTCCCGCCTCAGCGCGCCCGCGCCACGCAGAACTCAACGGCCCCGATCAGCGCCGCCTTGACGGGCCCGTCCGGGAAGATGTCGAGGGCGGCCCGGGCCTCGGCGCCGTAATGGTGGGCGCGGGCCACGGTCTCCTCCAGGGCGCCGTGGCGCTGCAGGAGGTCGAGGGCGGTCTCCAGGTCGGTCTCGCCGATCTCGCCCTGCTGCAGGGTGCGCCGCCAGAAGCCGCGCTCGCCCTCGCTGGCCCGGCGATAGGCCAGCACGATCGGCAGGGTGATCTTGCCCTCGCGGAAATCGTCGCCGACGTTCTTGCCGAGCTCGGCCGAGGTGCCGCCGTAATCGAGCACGTCGTCGATCAGCTGGAAGGCGATGCCGAGATTCATCCCGTAGGATCGGGCCGCCGCCTGCTCGGCCTCGGGTCGCCCGGCGAGCACCGGCCCGACCTCGCAGGCGGCGGCGAACAGCTCGGCGGTCTTGCCGCGGATCACCGCCAGATAGGCGGCCTCGTCGGTCTCCAGGTTCTTGGCGTTGGTGAGCTGCATCACCTCGCCCTCGGCGATCACCGTGGCGGCGGCCGAGAGGATGTCGAGCGCCCGCAGCGAGCCGACCTCGACCATCATCCGGAAGGCTTGGCCGAGCAGGAAGTCGCCGACCAGCACGGAGGCCTCGTTACCCCACTTGATCCGGGCGGCGACGCGGCCGCGGCGCATGTCGCTCTCGTCGACCACGTCGTCGTGGAGGAGCGTGGCGGTGTGCATGAACTCGACGCTGGCGGCGAGCTTGACGTCGCCGTCGGTGGCGCCCGCGTAGCCGCAGAGCCGGGCGCAGGCCAGCGTCAGGATCGGCCGCAGGCGCTTGCCGCCGGAGGCGATCAGGTGGTTGGCGACCTCGGGGATCATCGCCACGTCCGATCCCGTCCGCGACAGGATCGTGGTGTTGACCCGCGCCATGCCGTCGGCCACCAGCGCGACGAGGTCGTTGAGCCCCGCCTCCGCCTCGGGCTTCGGATTCTCGATGGAGAGGGCCATACCCAAGATCCGTGACCTCCAGACCGGTCGCCCCTCAGGGGGCGGGCGATCCCTTCGCACGCGCCCCGCGGCGCCGCAACATCGTCGCCGGCCGGATATGGGGTGTCGCCAGCGCGGATCTCACGCGACGAAACCGCCGATCCCCGCCCGTTCCGGAGCCGAGCCGCGATGATCGAGCTGATCCGCGCCAACGACGTCGTGCTGATCGGGTTCGCCCGGTCGATCCTCGAGGCGGCCGAGATCCCGGTCCTCGTGGCCGACAGCCACATGAGCCTGATGGAGGGGTCGATCGGCGTCTTCGGCCAGCGCCTCCTGGTGCCGCGCGACCACGAGGCCCAGGCCCGCCGCCTGCTGACGGATGCCGGCATCGCCCACGAGTTGCGCCAACCGTGACGGCCGAGGCCGACAGCGGCGCCGATCCCTTCCTCGGCGGGCTCCTGCGCCTGCACCAGCCGCCGCGGGGGGCGCACCGCGCCGGGACCGACGCGGTGCTGCTCGCCCGGCTGCTCGCGCCGCGGGCCGGGGACCGGCTCTGCGATGTCGGCGCCGGGACCGGCGCCGTCGGCCTCGCCTGCGCGGCCCTGGCGCCCGGCCTCCGGCCGACCCTGGTCGAGCGCGACCCGGCGCTCGCCGGGCAGGCCCGCGCCAACGCGACCCTCAACGGCATCGACGCGCGGGTCCTAGTCGCCGACGTGCTCGCGTCCGCGGCGGAACGCCGCGCCGCCGGTCTGCTGCCGGACAGTTTCGACGTCGTGCTCACCAACCCGCCGTTCTTCGCGGCCGGCGCTCACCGCGCCTCGCCGCACCCGGGCCGCGCCGCCGCCCACACCTTCGCGGGCGGCGATCTCGACAGCTGGATCCGCGCCTGCACGGCGGTCCTGCGGGCGGGCGGGCGTCTCGGGCTCATCCACCGGGCGGACGCCCTCCCGGCCTGCCTCGACGCCCTCAGGGGCCGCTACGGCGGGCTGGCGATCCGCCCCGTCCATCCCCGCGGCGACGCGCCGGCGATCCGCGTCCTGATCGCGGCGACCCGCGGGAGCCGAGCCGCCCCGACCCTGCTGCCGCCCCTCGTGCTGCACGGCCCCGACGGCAGGTTCACGGACGAGGCCGAGGCGCTCCATCGCGGCGCGCCCTGGCCGACGCCCTGAGAGCGCGCCTCACGCCGCGAGGGCGACGGGCTCGGCGTCGCGGATGCCGAGGAACCGCTCGACTTCCGGAAGATCCGGGAAGGCGAGGAATTCCGGGCGCAGCGGCTCGGGCAGACCCTCGAAGTTGAGACCCGGGAACGTGTCGGGATGCGGGTAGAGCTGCCAGGCCGCACCGGGCTCGACCGGCGGGAACAGGATCGCGACCTTCTCGGCGCCGAGGCGGACGATCCGCGTCGGGCTGTAGGACAGCGTCTCGATGCTCCAGCCGTGGCAGGACTCCCGGCGGGCCTTCATGGTGCGGCGGCTCGTCGCGCGATGCATGGCGGTCTCCTTCGGTGGGGGTGGAAGCAGGATCAGGCGGCGCTGCGGCGTCCGGCGCGCTTCGGCCAGCCGAGCGCCACGAGGCGGGCCTTGGCGTAGTCGCGCACCTCGTCGCGGGTGCCGGGCGGCATCGTCGCCAGGACGGCCTGCGTGGCGCCGTCCAGCATCAGGTCGGTGACCGCGTTGATCGTCTCGGCCGCGTCGATGCGGCGCTTGAGGTCGCCCTCGGCCTCGGTGACCTCGTCGAAGGCGGGTGCCTCCTCGAAATCCTCGTCGACGGCCCGGACCGGGACCTGGTGGGCGCGGAACTCGTCGGCCTCCTCCTCCGAGTAGACGAGGCCGTGCAGCTCGATGAGCTTGAGGATGACGCGGTCCTTCCCGCGCTTCTCGGCCATGGCGTAGACGTAGGCCGCCTGCTTGCCCGAGACGCGGTAGTTCACGTTGACTAGGGCCTCGCCCATGGACCACTCGACCCGCTCGGTGCCGGGCTTCGCGCCGGGCAGCCGGCCGGTCACCAGGATCACGGCCTCGTCGCGCTCGGCCCGGATGACGGTCGGCGGCTCGAACACGATGCCGGCCTGGGCGGCGATGCGCTCCAGGGTCTTGTGGTAGATGACGGCGGTCCCCTGGACGCGCCAGACGTTGCCCCCGAAGGGCTCGCCGTAGCGGACGAGGATGTCGGCGATCTGCTTGTCGGCGGTTCGCATGGGGCGCTCGGTCCGTCAGGGTGAGGTCGCGTCGTCCACAGCTTTTATCGGGGACGCTCTTTCGTTCTCTTTTTGTTCACATCTATATGCGCAATCCGCCCGCGATGCGCAAGGCTCGGACGCGAAAAGCTGCGGCCGCGGACGTGCGTCATCGTCGGACATGTGCGGGCGTGGCGCGGGTCCCAACCCCTGCGGGAGAGCGGGCGCGTCGCGGATGTCTCAGGAAGACGGCTGGTCGTCGGCGCAGTCGTACAGCAGCTTCTCGGATCCGAAGGCCCGACGGGTTGCGGCCCGGCGCACGATGCCATTCCGGCGACCCCGCCGCCTGCGCCGCCGACCCGCATTGTTGCTGCACCGCACCCTAGGCTAGACCGCTTCCACGATGTCCGAGACAGCTGCCGCGATGACGCCTTCCCTCTGGACCCGCCTGTCGAACCCCAGCCACTTCATGCGGTGGTCGGGGGCGCTGGTGCCGTGGCTGACGGTCCTGTCCCTCGGCGTCCTGACGCTGGGCCTGTACCAGACCTTCTTCGTGGTGCCGCCCGACTACCAGCAGGGCGAGACCGTGCGGATCATGTACATCCACGTGCCGGCGGCGTGGCTCGGCGTGTTCTTCTACGGCGCGATGAGCGTGTCGGCGATCGGCACCCTGGTGTGGCGCCACCCGCTCGCCGACGTCGCTCAGCGGGCGGCCGCGCCGATCGGGGCCGCCTTCACGCTGATCTGCCTCGTGACCGGCTCGCTGTGGGGCAAGCCCATGTGGGGCACCTACTGGGTCTGGGACGCGCGCCTGACCTCCATGCTGATCCTGCTGCTGATCTACTGCGGCATCATCGCCCTGTGGCGGACCCTGGAGGATCCGAACCGCGCGGCGCGCGCCGTGGCGATCCTGACGCTCGTCGGCGCCGTGAACCTGCCGATCATCAAGTTCTCGGTGAACTGGTGGTCGACCCTGCACCAGCCGGCCTCGATCCTGCGCATGGGCGGCTCGACCATCGACCCCTCGATGCTCCACCCGCTGCTGGTCATGATCGGCGCCGCGACCCTCGGCGGCATGACGCTGCACCTCTACGCGATGCGCACCGAGATCATGCGCCGCCGGGTGCGGACGCTGACGATCCGCGAGGCCGAGCGCCTCGACCGCGCCCAGCCGCGCCTCACCCCGACACCGGCCGCGATGCCGGTCGGGCAGCCGGTCTAGGAGGACCGCGATGGATCTCGGGTCTCACGGCGGCTTCATCCTGGCCGCCTACGCCTTCACGGCCTTGGTGATGGTCGCCCTGGTGGGCAACGCCCTGCGCGACCGCCGCGCGCAGCGCCGCGCCCTCAAGGGGTTCGGCGAGGACCGGCGATGACCGCCCCCCTCGACGACACCGCCGGCCGGACGCCACCGGTCCGCCGCTCGCTGCTGCTGATCCTGCCGGCGCTCGTCTTCGCGGCGCTCGCCGCCGTGCTGTTCCTGCGCCTGCGCTCCGGCGCCGACCCGGCCGCCCTGCCCTCCGCGATGATCGGCAAGCCGGTGCCGCGCTTCGACCTGCCCGCCGTGCCGGGACTGACCGCCAACGGCGCGCCCGTACCCGGGCTGTCGAGCGCGGACCTCAAGGGCCAGATCACGGTGCTCAACGTCTTCGCCTCGTGGTGCGCGCCCTGCCAGGTGGAGCACCCGATGCTGATGCGGCTGGCGAAGGAACCCGGCATCCGACTCGTCGGCATCGACTACAAGGAGCCGACGCCCGAGGCCGGCCAGCGCTTCCTGACCCGGCACGGCGTTCCGTTCAGCGCGGTGGGCGCCGATGCCGGCGGCCGCGCGGCGATCGATTTCGGCGTCTACGGCGTGCCCGAGACCTTCATCATCGGGCCCGACGGCGTGATCCGCGACAAGCTGGTCGGCATCCTCACGCCGGAGAACTTCGCGAGCGTGCTCGCGCGGATCCGCGCCGCCGGGAAGGTGGCGGCCGCGCAGTAGGCGTCAGGCCTCCGGCTGCGCCTTCTTGCGCTCGTAGCGGGTGAGCAGCGGCGTCTGCGCGAGGGCGAACAGCACGGTGATCGGCATGATGCCGAACACCTTGAAGTTGACCCAGAAATCCTCGGTCTGGGTCCGCCAGACGAGCTCGTTGAGCGCGGCCAACACGAAGAAGAACACGCCCCAGCGGAAGGTGAGCTTGCGCCAGCCCTCCTCGGTGAGGCTGAACATCGAGTCGAGCACCACCGACAGCAGCGAGCGCCCGAAGACGAGGCCGCCGAGCAGCACGGTGCCGAACAGGGCGTTCACGATGGTCGGCTTGACCATGATGAAGGTCTTGTCCTGCAGCGCCAGGGTCAGGCCGCCGAACACCACCACCACCACGCCGGACACGAGTGGCATGATCGGCAGGCGCCGCACCATCACGTAGTGGATCGCCAGTGCCACCACGGTCGCCGCGATGAACACGCCCGTGGCCACGAACAGCTTCTGGTCCGGAGCGACGCCGAACTTCTCGGAATAGGCGTTGCCGAGGAAGAACAGCACCAGCGGCCCGAGTTCCAGCGCCAGCTTCACGAGCGGCGGCAGGTGGCGGTGCGGGGGGACGGATTCGATCTGCATACGCTCGGTTGGCTCGGCTGCGGCGCCCACGGTCGGCCGGGGGCGTCGGACGGGATTCGCCGGGGTGTGTGGAACGCGGAGCGCGCGATGTCCATGACATCGCGCACCCAGGAGCGGCGGCCGCCCGCGTGCTAGTCCTTCTCCAGTCCGGCGATCGCCCGGGCGAAGTCGCGGGCCGCGAAGGGCTCCAGGTCCTCCACGCCCTCGCCGACGCCGATGAAGTGCACCGGCAGGCCGAACTTCGCCGCCAGCGCCACCAGGATGCCGCCCCGGGCGGTGCCGTCGAGCTTGGTCATCACCAGCCCCGAGACCGGCGCCGCCTGCGAGAACAGCTCCACCTGGCTGAGCGCGTTCTGGCCGACCGTGGCGTCGAGGACGAGGAGCGTCGCGTGCGGCGCATCCGGATCCTGCTTGCGCAGCACGCGGACGATCTTCTCCAGCTCCGCCATCAGGCCGGCCTTGTTCTGGAGCCGGCCGGCGGTGTCGATCAGCAGCACGTCGGTGCCGGCGGCGCCCGCCTGCTTCAGGGCGTCGAAGGCGAGGCCCGCCGCGTCCGCGCCCTGCGCGCCGCTCACCACCGGCGTGCCGGTGCGCGCCCCCCAGACCTTGAGCTGGTCGATTGCCGCCGCGCGGAAGGTGTCGCCGGCCGCGAGCATCACGGTGCGCCCCTCCGCCCGCAGCTTCGAGGCGAGCTTGCCGAGCGTCGTGGTCTTGCCGGCGCCGTTCACGCCGACCGTCAGGATCACGAAGGGCTTCCGGGCGGCGTCGATCGTCAGCGGCACCGCCACCGGCTCCAGCGCCCGCTCCACCTCCGCGGCCAGGATCGCCCGGACCTCGTCGGGCGAGATGCCCTTCTCGTAGCGGCCCTTGCCGACGGCCTCCGAGACCCGCATCGCGGTCTCCAGGCCGAAATCGGCCTGGATCAGCGCGTCCTCCAGGTCCTCCAGGGTCGTGGCGTCGAGCTTGCGCTTGGTGAACAGGCCGGTGACGCGGTCGGAGAGGGCCGACGAGGTCCGCTTCATCCCCGAGGTGAGGCGGCTCCACCAGCCCTTGGCCTCCGGCTCGCGCTCCGGCCCGGCGCCGGCGTCGTGGGCGAGGGCCGCGGCGCTGTCGACAGGCTGGATGTCGGGCTGGACGTCGGGTTGAATCCCGGGCTGCATCGCGGCGGCCGGCTCGACCACCGGCGCCCGGTTCACGTCGCCGGTGTCGACCGGGTCGGCGCCGTGCGCGGGGTCGTCGCCGGCGGTGCCGGCCGGCGGGCGCTCCGCGTCGCCCTCCACGGGCAGCAGGTCCGCGCCCTCGACCGCGTCCGGGACCGGCTCCCCGGACTCCTCCGGCGGCAGCGGGACGTGCGCGACATCCTCGGCGGCGGTGGCGAAGTCCGGCTCCCCCTCGGAGGGCGAGGCCGCCCCGGCCGGCAGGTCGGCCTCGGGCTTGTCCTCGGGCCGGTCCTCGCCCCTGTCCTCGGGCGCGGGCTGGCCTTTGCGCCCGAACAGGCGTCCGAACCAGCCGGGCTTCTCCTCGCTCGCCATGAAATCGCGTCCTCGCCCCACCTTGCCCCGCCGACACCGACCCTCTAGCCGATCCGGATGTCCAACGCCTTCGACATAGGCGCGCGCCTCCTCTACCGCGATGCCCTGCTCCTCGTCATCGACAAGCCGGCGGGTTTGCCGGTCCATCCGGGCCCGCGGGGCGGCGAGACGCTCACCGACCACCTCGACGCCCTCCGGTTCGGCCTGCCCCGCCGCCCCGAGGCCGCGCACCGGCTCGACCGCGACACGTCCGGCTGCCTCGCGCTGGGCCGCCACGCCAAGGCGCTGGCGCGGCTCGGGAAGCTGTTCTCCGGCAGCGCCGTCGAGAAGACCTACTGGGCGATCGTGGCGGGCGGGCCCGCCGGGGAGGAAGGCAGCATCGACCTGCCGCTGGCCCGCCGCTCGGACGATCCGCGCTCGTGGTGGATGAAGGCCGACCCGGCGGGCGACCCGTCGCTGACGCACTGGCGGGTGCTCGGCCGCGCCGGGGGGCGGACTTGGCTGGAATTGAAGCCGGTCACCGGCCGGACCCACCAGCTCCGGGTCCACTGCGCCGCCTCCGGCTGGCCGATCCTGGGCGACGCGGTCTACGGCGGGGCGCCCCGCGGGAGCGCGCTGCACCTCCACGCCCGGGCGCTGTCGATCCCGCTCTACCCGAAGCGCGACGCCATCGCCGTCACGGCGCCGCCGCCCCCGCACATCGCCGAGGCCGTGGCGGCGATGCCGGCGTGAGCCGCGGGCGCTAGGCGCCGATGAGCCGCGCGCCGTCGTGCCCGGCGACGGCGACGTCGTGGAACGTCCCCGCTTCGGGGACGCCCGGAAGCCGAACCGCGGTGAAATCCGCGCTCCGCCCGACGCCGCCGCGCTCCGCCAGCACGGTGAGGCGGCGGCCGACCTGGGCGTCGAGATGCCGGCGCAGCGCGTCGGCGCCGGCCGCCCGCAGCCGCGCCGCCCGCGCGCGGATCGCCTCGGGGGCAACCGGCGGCATGCGCGCGGCCGGTGTCCCGGGGCGCGGCGAGTACGGGAAGACGTGCAGGTGCGTCAGGCCGCACGCCGCCACGAGGTCGAGGGAGCGGTCGAACTGCGCCTCGGTCTCGGTCGGGAAGCCGGCGATCAGGTCGGCGCCGAACACCGTGTCGGGCCGCAGCCGCCGCACGGTCTCGCAGAAGCGGATCGCGTCGACGCGCAGGTGCCGGCGCCTCATGCGCTTGAGGATCAGGTCGTCGCCGGCCTGCAGCGACAGGTGCAGGTGCGGCATGAGCCGCTCCTCCTCGGCGATCGCCGCGAGCAGCGCGTCGTCGGCCTCGACGGAATCGATGGAGGACAGGCGCAGGCGCGCGAGGTCGGGCACCGCCCGGAGGATCGCGCGCGCGAGGCCGCCGAGGGACGGGGCCGTGCCGGGGAGGTCGCGACCGTAGGCGGTGAGGTCGACGCCGGTCAGCACCACCTCGCGCCCGCCCCGCGCCACGATCGTCTCGACCTGCGCGATCACGTCCGCCTCCGGCACCGAGCGGGAGACGCCCCGCCCGAACGGGATCACGCAGAAGGTGCAGCGGTGGTCGCAGCCGTTCTGCACGGGCACGAAGGCGCGGGTGTGCCCGGCGACCGCCTCGACCCGCGTCGGCTCGGCCGCCCGCGCCGCCATGACGGCGCCCGGGCCGGTCGCGGCCGCCGACCAGCCCTCCGGCCGCAGCTTCTCGGCGTTGCCGACGAGGCGCGCGACCTCCGGCATGGCCGCGTAGGCCTCCGTCTCGACCTCGGCGCCGCAGCCGGTGACGACGATCTCGGCGCCGAGCCGCTCCCGGGCGAGGCGCCGGATCGCCTTGCGGGCCTGCCGCCCGGCCTCGGCGGTCACCGCGCAGGTGTTCACCACCACCCGGTCGCGCCCGTCCGCCGCCGCGTGGACCCGCAGGGCCTCGGACTCGACGGTGTTGAGGCGGCAGCCGAAGGTGAGGGTCTCGACCGCCATCAGGCCGCGCTGTCGAACAGCTCCGGCGCCAGGGTCCCCTCGGCGACGAGCGCGACCGGGCCGGTCATCAGGACGTGGTCGTCGGCCCGCCACTCGACGAACAGCTCGCCGCCCGGCAGCGCGACGCTGGCCTGCCGGCCGATCATCCGCAGGCGCGAGGCGGCCACCACGGTGGCGCAGGCGGCCGTGCCGCAGGCGAGCGTCAGCCCGGCCCCCCGCTCCCAGACGCGGAGCTTGATCGTCTCGCGGCCCGTCACCTGCGCCACCGAGATGTTGGCGCGCTCCGGGAACAGCGGGTGGTTCTCCAGCATCGGGCCGATCCGGGCGAGGTCGAAGCTGTCCGGATCCTGCTCCACGAAGAACACCGCGTGCGGGTTGCCCATGTTCACGGCGCCCGGCGAGTGCAGGATCGGATCGTCGATCGGGCCGATCTGCAGCTCGATCCGCCGGGTGTCGGGGAACGGCTCGGACAGGGGGATCTCGTCCCAGGCGAGCCGCGGCCGGCCCATATCCACCGTGAAGGCCCGCTCCGACACGCGGCGCACCCCGAGCAGGCCCGCCCGGGTCTCCAGGACGAGCCGGCCGCCCTCGGCCGGCCGGGCCATGGCCGGGTCGTCGAGCATCGCGTAGGCGACGCAGCGCGTGCCGTTGCCGCAGGCGCCCGATTCCGAGCCGTCGGTGTTGTAGATGCGCATGAACGCGTCCGTGCCCGGGCTCACGGGATCGTGCAGGACCATCAGCTGATCGAAGGTCGAGCCGGGATCCTGCGCGATCGCCCGCGCCTCCTCGGGCCGCACCTTCGCGGCGGAGCCGCGCAGATCCAGCACCACGATCGCGTTGCCGGCGCCGTGCATCTTCAGGAAGCGTCTGTGGGCGAGTGCGCTCATGCGGTCCCGCGGTTGGAGGAAGGTGCGGGCTATATCGCAAAAGCCGCCGCCCGGCGCGAGGGGTGCCGCGGCGTGGCAGATGCGCCGCACCCGCGGCTCTCGTCCGCTGCGCCCTCGCGAGCCGTCCCGATCGCCATTAGGTTACGCCGCGGGAGCCCGCGCGATCATCCGCGGGCCTCGACCGGAGCGCCCACCGTGATCCGCCTTCGTCCGCTCGTCGCCCTCTCGGCCGCCCTCGTGCTCGCGTCGGGCGGCCCGATCGCCGCGCAGCAGCAGCCCGCGCCGCCGCCCTCCACGGCGCCCGCGCCGGCCCAGACGAACCCGCTGCCGACCACGACGGCGCCGAACCCGGTCGCCGATCCGGACAAGAGCGCGGCCCCGGCGCCCCAGCAATCGGTGGCGCCCCCGCCCGCGGGCCAGTCCGCGGTGGGAACGCCCCCGGGCACGAGCCCGGGAACGCCGGCGCGGCCGACGCTCATCGACAAGGCCGGCGAGCCCGGCGACGTCGACGAGGTCACCCTGCCGGCCAAGCCCGTCGCGATCCTGTCCGGCAAGACCAAGTGGGAGGAGGCCGTGCCGAACCTGAAGCAGGCCTTCGCGCGGATCGAGGCCGACCTCGCCAAGCTCGGCGTCGCGCCGGCCGGGCGGCCGCTCGCGGTCTTCACGCGCACCGACGACGACGGCTTCGAGTTCGAGGCGATGATCCCGGTGGCGGCCGCGCCGAGCCCGGCACCCGCCGAGACCGACGGCCTGCGCTTCGGCACGACGCCCTCCGGCAAGGCGTTGCGCTTCGCCCACAAGGGGTCCTACGAGTCGATCGACAGCACCTACGAGACGCTGACCGCCTACCTCGACGCCAAGGACATCGTGGTGCAGGACCGGTTCGTGGAGGAGTACGCCACCGACCTCAAGGACAGCACCGACGACAACCTCGACGTGAACATCTACGCGCTGGTGAAGTAGGCGCGCACGGGCCGGCGGCGTCCCCACGCGATTGCCACGACCGCTCCGGGACCGAGCGCGGGTCCCCTCTCCCGAGCGGGAGAGGGACAGGGTGAGGGGCATGCGGCTTCCGGACAGGGCACGCGCGTCGACGGCGCTCTCCGCCCTGAAGCGCCCGGTCCCTCACCCCAACCCTCTCCCGCACGGGAGAGGGGGCAGGGCGCGCGCCGCCGCCAACCCTGCTCTCCGCTGGAAGCGCGCGAACCCGACGAGGCGGACAGATCGCCGCTGCCCCGTACCGGCAGGAACAGGGGCATCGGCTCGCGGATTCGCCCGACATGCCCGCCGCCGACCTCAGAACCGCGACCGCCCCGCGCCCGCGCCGCAAGCCGGCCCCCGCCGTCACGGATCCGGCCCTCGCCGAGAAGGCGCTCGCCGTCCATGCCCGGTTGTGCCCGGTCTACGGCTGCCCGATCCCGTACTTCCACAGCCTGGATCCGGTCAGCGAACTCGTCTCCTCGCTCCTGTCGCACCGGACGCGCAACGCCGAATCCGGCCGGGCCTTCAAGGCCCTGCGGGCGCGCTTCCGCGACTGGGAGGCGGTGATCGACGCGGACGTGCCGGAGATCGAGGCTGCCATCGCGGGCGTGACCTGGCCGGAGCTGAAGGCGCCGCGCATCCGCGACGTGCTCCGGGCGCTGCGCGACCGGTGCGGCGGCCTCGACCTCGCCTTCCTGGCCGACATGGAGGTCGAGGCCGCGCGGGCGTGGCTGCAGGCGATCCCGGGCGTCGGGCCGAAGACCAGCGCGGCGGTCCTGTCCTTCTCCACCCTGCGAATGCCGGCCCTGCCGGTCGACAGCCACCATCACCGGGTGGCGCAGCGCCTCGGGCTGATCGGCAAGACGGTCGATGTCGGCCCGTCGCACCCGATCCTGCGGGCGCAGCTCCCCGCCGACTGGAGCGCGCAGGACCTCTACGACAATCACGAGATCCTGATGCTGCACGGCCAGAAGGTCTGCCATCATCACCGCCCGGCCTGCGGGCGCTGCGTTCTGGTCGATCTCTGCCCCAGCGCGAGGCTGCCCACGCGGGAGCCGTGAGCGCGTCCTTGACCATTCCGGCCTACGGGTGCGAGTAACCCCGCGCCCGGACGGCGCGGAGCCCCGGTCTTCCCTTGCTCAGGATCGGCGCCGATGGCCGCGTTCACCGAATTGGTCTTCTCGGGCGTCCAGCCCACCGGCAACCTGCACCTCGGCAACTATCTCGGGGCCGTGAAGCGCTTCGTGGAGATGCAGGATCGCGACGCGCAGTGCCTGTACTGCGTGGTCGACCTCCACGCGATCACCGTCTGGCAGGATCCCGAAGCGCTGCGCGGCCAGATCCGCGAGGTCACGGCCGCCTTCCTCGCCGCCGGCATCGATCCCAAGCGCTCGATCGTGTTCAACCAGAGCCAGGTGCCGCAGCACGCCGAGCTCGCCTGGGTGTTCAACTGCGTCGCCCGCCTCGGCTGGCTGAACCGCATGACCCAGTTCAAGGAGAAGGCCGGCAAGGACCGGGAGAACGCCTCGATCGGCCTCTACGACTACCCGGTGCTGATGGCCGCCGACATCCTGGCCTACCGGGCGACGCACGTGCCGGTCGGCGAGGACCAGAAGCAGCACCTGGAGCTGACCCGGGACATCGCCCAGAAGTTCAACACCGATTTCTCGGGGTCGATCACGGCGCACGGCCACGGCGACGCCTTCTTCCCGATCACGGAGCCGCTGATCGGCGGCCCGGCCGCCCGGGTCATGTCGCTGCGCGACGGCACCAAGAAGATGTCGAAGTCGGACCCGTCCGACAACGCCCGCATCAACCTCACGGACGATGCGGACGCCATCGCCCAGAAGATCCGCCGGGCCAAGACCGATCCCGAGCCCCTGCCTTCCGAGGTGGCGGGCCTGAAGGAGCGGCCCGAGGCCGACAACCTCGTGGGGATCTACGCGGCGCTGGCCGGCATCACCCGGGAGGACGTGCTGCGCGATTTCGGGGGAGCGCAGTTCTCGACCTTCAAGCCGGCGCTCGCCGACCTCGCGGTGACGAGCCTCGCGCCGATCGCCGGGGAGATGCGCCGCCTCACCGCCGATCCTGGCCACATCGACGCCGTGCTGGCCGACGGCGGCGCCCGGGCCGAGACCATCGCGGCGCAGACCCTCGACGCGGTCAAGGACATCGTCGGCTTCGTCCGGCGCGGTCCCAGCCTGCAGGCGGTGCGGTGACCGTCCGGGCGCTGGTCTTCGACGTCTTCGGGACGCTGGTCGACTGGCGCTCCGGCGTCGCCCGCGAGGCGGCGCGGCTGCTCGCGCCCGTCGCGCCGGACCTCGATGCCGGCGCCTTCGCGGACGCGTGGCGGGCACAGTACAATCCCTCGATGGAGACGGTGCGCTCCGGCGCCCGGCCCTACGTCGACCTCGACACGCTCCAGGCCGAGTCGCTGCCCGGCGTGCTGGCGCAGTTCGGCATCGCGGGCGTCTCCGAGGCCGTGCAGCGGGAGCTGGTCCAGGCCTGGCACCGGCTCGACGCGTGGCCCGAGGTGCCGGACGCGCTGCGGCGGCTGCGCGAGAAGCACCTCCTGGCGCCGGTCTCCAACGGGCCTGTCCGGCTGATGGCCGACCTCGCCCGCCGCAACGGCCTGGTCTTCGACGCGGTGCTCGGCGCCGGCTACTCCCGCGACTACAAGCCGAAGCCGGCGCTCTACCGCGACGCCGTCGCGGCCTTCGGCTTCGCGCCGGGGGAGACCATGATGGTCGCGGCACACTCGAACGACCTCGCAGCGGCGGCGGGCCACGGGCTCGCCACCGCCCACATCGCCCGCCCGCACGAGCACGGCCCGGCCGGCGGCGAGGCCGCGCCGACGGTGCCGGTCACCCACGCGGCGCGGGACTTGGCGGATCTCGCCGACCGGCTCGGCTGCTGAGGATTTTTTCACGGAAGGGTGCGATGGCCGACTGGAACCCCGCCCTCTACACCCGCTTCGAGGACGAGCGGACGCGCCCCGCCGCCGAGCTCCTCGCCCGCGTGCCCCTCGAAGCGCCGCGTCTGGCCATCGATCTCGGCTGCGGGCCCGGCAACTCCACCGCGCTGATCGCGGCCCGTTTCCCCGACGCCGAGGTGATCGGGCTCGACACCTCGCCGGCCATGCTGGAGAGCGCCCGCGCCCGGCTGCCCCGCCTCGCCTTCGCGCTGGCCGACGCCGCGACCTGGACACCCGAGCGGGCGCCGGACCTGATCTACGCCAACGCCGTGCTGCAATGGCTGCCGGACCACGCGACCCTGCTGCCGCGGCTGTTCGGCCTCCTCGCCCCGGGCGGCGTGCTGGCCGTGCAGATGCCCGACAACCTCGCCGAGCCCACCCACCGCCTGATGCGCGCGGTGGCGGCGTCCGGCCCCTGGGCGGCGGCGATCGGCGACCCGGCCGTGGCCGGCCGCCTCGGGCGGATGCTGGAGCCCGCGGCGTACTACGATCTGCTGGCGCCGGCGGCCGCCGAGGTCGATGTCTGGCGCACCGCCTATCATCACCGGATGGCCGATGCCGCCGCCATCGTGGACTGGGTCCGGGCCACGGGCCTGCGTCCCTTCCTCGACCCGCTGGATCCCGAGCACCGCGCCGGCTTCCTGGATGCCTACACGCGCGCGATCGACGGGGCCTACCCGCCGCGCAGCGACGGCCGGCGCCTGCTCGCCTTCCCGCGGGTGTTCGTCGTCGCCCGGAAGGCCAGCTAGCGCGCAGGCCGGTCCGGGCGCCCTCAGGCCGCGCGCACCGTACCGAGGAAGCGGCTGACCTCTGACCGCAGATGCTCGGACTGACGCGACAGGTTCGCGGACGAATCCAGCACCTGACCGGCGGCCGAGCCGGTCATGTCGGCGGCGTCGGCCACGCGGGCGATGTTCGTGGTCACCTCGCCCGTGCCGGCGGCGGCCTGGGTCACGTTGCGGACGATCTCCTGGGTCGCGGCGCCCTGCTGCTCGACCGCGGCCGCGATCGTCGTGGCCACAGCGCTGATCTCGTCGACCCGCGTCGTGATGCTGCCGATCGCCGAGGCCGCCTGCGCGGTCGAGGCCTGAACGCGAGAGATCTGCCCCGCGATCTCGTCGGTGGCCCGCGCGGTCTGGGTGGCCAGCGCCTTCACCTCGGCGGCCACGACCGCGAAGCCCCGGCCGGCCTCGCCGGCGCGGGCCGCCTCGATGGTGGCGTTGAGGGCGAGCAGGTTGGTCTGGCCCGCGATGCCGCTGATCAGCGCCACCACGTCCCCGATCTTCATCACCGCCGCGCTCAGGTCCTCAACCAGCCGCACCGTGCGCCCGGCCTCGTCGGCCGCGGCCCGCGCGAGCTGCGCGGATCCCTGGACCTGCCGCCCGATCTCCTGCACGGAGCTGCCGAGTTCTTCGGCCGCCGAGGCCGCGGCCCGGACGTTGGAGGCGGCCTCCTCGGCCCCGGCCGCGACGGTGGTCGACTGGCCCGCGGTCTCCGAGGCCGTGGCGGCCAGCCCCTTGGCCGTGGCCTGCAGCTCGGTGGCCGCGTCCGTCACCGTCTCGACGATGCCGCCGACCGCCTGCTCGAAGGCGTTGGCCAGGTCCGCGGTCACCCGCTTGCGATCCCGGTCGGCGGCGGCCTGGGCGTCCGCCCGTGCCCGGGCGTCGGCCTGCGCCTGCGCCCGCAGGCCGTCGCGCAGCTGCAGCACCGCCCGCCCGACCAGCCCGACCTCGTCGCGGCGCCGCGCCTCGGGCACGTCCGCCCCGTAATCGCCCGCCGCCATGTCGCCGATCGTCCGGCCGAGCGCGCGGATCGGCCTCCCGACGAGGCGGTGCAGCGCGCCGAAGACGACCGCGCATCCGATCAGCACGCAGAGGATCGAGATGCCGATCAGCGTCGCGCGCGCCTGATCGGCGGCGGCCGTGAGCGTCGCCACCGGCACCGCGACGACGATGGCCCACCGGTCGGGCGTCTCGCCCGCCTGGATATGCTGCGCCATGTACCGCCAGGGCGCCCCGTCCGGGCCCGGCGCGTCGGTCACCACCACGGCTCCCGCGCGGATCGCCTGCCCGGCCGCGTCGGCCGCCGACGCGTCGAAGCCGTGCAACGGCTTCCCGGCCGCCGCGCCGGTCGGATGCGCGACGGTCGTCCCGCTCGCCGAGATCACCGCGAGATAGCCGGTCCCGAACGGCTTCACCGCGTTGAGGGCGGCGTTCAGGGAGCCGAGATCGATGTCGACGCCGGCGGTGCCGCGGTACGTGCCGTCCACGGTGATCGGCGCGCCGAACGACATCATGACGACGTCCTTCCCGGCCACCGGGTAGATGTAGGGTTCTATGGCCACCAAGCGGTTCAGCTTCTTCGGCCGAAGGTAGTAGGCGCCGTCCGGCTCGGCCTCGTAGCCGGTGAGAACCTCCCGCTTGATCGTGCCGCTGCCGCGATTCCAGTAGGGCATGAAGCGGCCGCTCGCGTCCGCGGACGCCGTGCCGGCGAACGCGCGGTCGCGCCCGTCCAGAGCGTTCGGCTCCCAGCCGGTCCAGGTCGCGATCAGGTCGGGGTTGGCGCGCAGAAGCTCGCGCAGCATCGCGTCGTAGACCGCGCGGTCCTGGATCCCGCCGCCGCGCAGCGCCGAGGCGGCCGCCGCGAGACTCTCGGCGGTCCTGGCCGCCACGGCGAGGCGAAACCGAACCTCGCGCGCCTCGCTCGACAGCGTCTCCGACTGCATCCTGGCCGTCTGTTCCTCGAAGGAGGCGTTGATCCGGCGAGCCAGGAAAGTCGTCCCGCCCGCGAAGACGGCCGCGATCAGGACACTACAGATTACCGCGACGCGCAGCGGGAGCGAGAACATGGCCTGTACGAACCGTGAGAAGGTACGATCGAGAGATCTCGCACGAAATCTAACGACCTACCCTCACGGCGTCAAGAAAATTTGAAGAACGAAGAAAGTAGAGGCCAATACAGTGCCGCATCATTGTGATGCGTAGGTTAAATATACTCGCGATCAACTCACGGCATGAAAATTGGAATTCCGCCTCGTCAAGCACCGGCCGCCCTGCTCCGCGGGGCGGCCGGAACGGACGGTCAGGCCTCGCCGCGGGCGACCAGCGCCGCGTACTCGGAGACCTCGAGCTTGCCCTCCTTGGCGACGCGGGCCTTGTCGGCGTCGCTGATCACGTCGCCCGCGAGGTCGAGCCGCTTCCAGGCGGCGAGCGGGGTCTCGCGATCGGGCCGCGGCACGTACTTGTTCTGCTCGAGCTTCTTGTACTTGTGGATGTAGCGCGGGCAGTTGACCCAGATCTTGGTGACCGCGACCCTCACCAGGTACTTGGCCTCGGTATACTCGGCCATGAGGGCGTCGTCGCGCAGCAGCGACGCGTGCCCCTGCACGCGGATGCGGTGCGGCGTCTCGAAGTCGATGAACAGCAGGCCGACCTTGGCCTGCCCCTCGATATTGCCCATCGAGTAGAACATGCCGTTGCCGTCGAATCCGGGGAAGACGAGCGTCTTGTCGTCGAGCACCTTCACGAAGCCCGTGGGGCCGCCCTTGTAGGAGACGGTGGGCATCCCGTCCGGATCGACGGTCGAGAGGAAGAACATGTCGCGGGAGCCGATGAAGGCGGCCTCGTCCGGCTGGACGCTGTCGTGGACCCAGTCCTCGTCGAGGCGCACGGCGAGCTTGGTCGTGCCGAACTCCTCCTGGAGCGCCCGGTGCGCGTCGGAATAGAGCGATGCCATGGGTGTCCTCTCCGCTTGCCGGCCCTCGTGCAGGCGGGACCGCTGCGGGGCTTATGGCCGGGAAGCTTCGGACAGGGCAACCGGGAAGACGAAGGGCCGACCACGCTCACGCGTGACCGGCCCCAGGCGGCGCGGCCGAGCGAGGCCCGGCCGCACGGTTCGGGCTCAGTTGCGGGTCTTGTCGACGAGCGCCTTCTCGGAGATCCACGGCATCATGCCGCGGAGCTTGGCGCCGACCTCCTCGATCGGGTGGGCGGCGAGCTTGGCGCGGGTCGCCTTGAACGAGGTCTGGTTGACCTTGTTCTCCAGCATCCAGTTGCGCGTGAAGGTGCCCGACTGGATGTCGTTCAGCACGCGCTTCATCTCGGCCTTGGTCTCAGGCGTGACGATGCGCGGGCCGGTGACGTACTCGCCGTACTCGGCCGTGTTGGAGATCGAGTAGTTCATGTTGGCGATGCCGCCCTCGTAGATGAGGTCGACGATCAGCTTCACCTCGTGGAGGCACTCGAAATAGGCCATCTCGGGGGCGTAGCCCGCCTCGACCAGGGTCTCGAAGCCGGCCTTGATCAGCTCGACGAGGCCGCCGCAGAGCACGGCCTGCTCGCCGAACAGGTCGGTCTCGCACTCCTCCTTGAAGGTCGTCTCGATGATGCCGGCGCGGCCGCCGCCGTTCGCCGAGGCGTACGACAGGCCGAGGTCGTGGGCGTTGCCGGAGGCGTCCTGCGCGATGGCGATCAGGGTCGGCACGCCGCCGCCGCGGAGGTACTCGGAGCGCACGGTGTGGCCCGGGCCCTTCGGGGCGACCATCAGGACGTCGAGATCCTTGCGCGGCTCGATCAGGTTGAAGTGGACGTTGAGGCCGTGGGCGAACAGGAGCGCGGCGCCCTGCTTCATGTTGCCCTCGAGGGACTCGCGGTAGATGTCGCCCTGCAGCTCGTCGGGGGTGAGCATCATCACCACGTCGGCCCACTTGGCGGCCTCGGCGACCGAGAGAACCTTGAAGCCCTCGTGCTCGGCCTTCTTGGCGGTGGGGGAGCCCTCGCGCAGCGCGATGACGATGTCCTTCACGCCGGAATCGCGCAGGTTGAGCGCGTGGGCGTGGCCCTGGCTGCCGTAGCCGACGATGGCGACCTTCTTGCCCTTGATCAGGTTCAGGTCGGCGTCGCGATCGTAATACACCCGCATGTCTGTCTCCTCTTAAGCTTGGTGTTTCGGGTCGGGTTGGGCCCGGCCGTAGAGGGCCAGGAACTGCTCGACGGCGCGGCCCGCATCGCGCCGGATCTCGGCCCCGTCGAGGTCGAGGGTCTCGCCGAGCAGAAGTCGGATCTGGATATCCCGGCCGACGAGGCCGAAGAAGGTGCGGAAGGCGGCCTCGCTGTCGGCGAAGGTCAGCAGGCCGGCGGCGCGCCCCGCCTCCAGCACGGGCTTGACCCGCTCGCCGATGGCGAAGCGGCCGTTCGCGAGCACGATGCCGCCGAGGTTGCTCTTGCGCGAGCCCGCATGCGCGATGGCGATGCGGTTCAGCGCCACCGAGGTCGGGCCGGTGATGACCTCCAGCCACGTCACGGCGAAGTCCTGCAGGCGCTCCCGCAGGGTCGCGCCGTCGAGCACCTGCGCGGCGTCGCGCCCGGCATGGACCCGGGAGGCCTGCCAGCGCACCGTCGCGGTCAGCAATCCGTCGCGGTCGCCGAACCACTTGTAGAGCGTCTCCTTCGAGCAGCTCGCCCGGCGCGCGACGGCGTCCATGGTGAGCTGCTCGCTATCCTCGACCATGAGGCCGAGCACGGCGTCCAGCACCGCCTGCTGGCGGGCCGACGGGGCTTCCTGCTCTGCTGTGGCGCTCGCCTGCATCATCTCGAATGGCGTACCGTACCGTACGGTACGCGCTCTAGGCCGATTCGACGGCCGCGGCAAGGGGGTTGCCGCGGCCGAACCGGGTCAGCGCGGGAGCGGCAGTCCCTCGCGGGCGAAGACGGCTTGCACGGCCGGCCGCTCGGCGACGCGGCGGGCATGGGCGGTCCAGGCCGGGAAGCGGCCGGCCATGTCGAACCGGAGCACGGGCCCGTTGGCCCAGAACCAGAAGACCATCAGGTAGGCGTCGACGACGCTGAACCGGTCACCCACAGCCCAGCCGCCGTGCGAGAGGCGCACCTCGGTCATGGTGGCGAGATCCGCGTAGGTGTTGGCGGCCTTAGCCTTGATGCCCGCGAAGGCGCTCTCGTCCTCGGTGTAGCGCTCGGGCCGGCGGACATGGGCATAAGTGACATGGTGGTTGCAGGCGAGCCAGCCGAGCCACTCGTCGGTGGCGGCCTGCTCGCGGAGATCCGTGGGCCACAGCGCCTTCTCCGGCACCTGACGGGCGACGTGGCGCAGGATGGCCGCGCACTCGGTGAGCACCCAGCCGTCCTCGGTCAGCGCCGGCACGCGGCCGCGATCGTTGATCGCGAGGTATTCCGGCCGGCGCTGGTCGCCCGCCGCGAGGTCGAGCTTGATGCCCTCGTAGGGGAGCCCGGATTCCTCCAGGATGATGTGGGCGGCGAGCGAGCAGGCGCCGGGGGCGTAGTAGAGCGTACGGGCGGTCATGGGTGGTCCTTGATCGACGAACTCAGGCGCGAAGCGACGGCCTCGATCGGCTCCCCCCGGCACCGATGAGCCGCGCGTCGGAAACTCAGAGCGGCTCCGCCCCGCGCCCCATCGCGGAGATCCCGGTCCGGCAGATCTCCACCAGCCCGATCACGCTCATCAGGCGCACGAACCGGTCGATCTCCTCGGTGGCGCCGGTCAATTCGAACACGAAGGAGTTGAGCGTGGCGTCGAGCGTCTTGGCGCCGAAGGCGGCGGCGAGCCGAAGCGCCTCGCTGCGGTGCTCGCCCTCGCCCTTCACCTTCACCAGGCAGATCTCGCGCTCGATGGCGTTGCCCTGGAGCGTCAGGTCCACCACCCGGTGCACCGGCACCAGCCGGTCGAGCTGCGCCTTGATCTGCTCGATCACGGCGTTCGTGCCCGCGGTCACGATGGTGATGCGGGAGATGTGGCGCGCCTCCTCGGTCTCGGAGACCGTCAGGCTCTCGATGTTGTAGCCGCGACCGGAGAACATGCCGGAGATGCGGGCGAGCACGCCGGGCTCGTTGTCGACGATCACCGCGAGCGTGTGCCGGTTCACCGGCTCGACGCGGACGGGCTCGGGATAGTGGGTGTTCATCGCGTTCATCGCGGGGCAAGTCCTCGTCGTTCGACCCATCGCCGCCGCAGCGGCGGATCGCGGCCCGGCACGGAGCCGGGCCGCCCTCCCTCACACCAGCATCTTGCCTTCCTCGGAGATCACGTCGCCGAGCTCGACGCCGGTCTCACCGAGGTAGTCGGACAGGAGCATCTCGTTGTGCGCCTTGCCCGACGGGATCATCGGGAAGCAGTTCTCGGTCTTGTCGACGATGCAGTCGAAGATCACCGGGCCGTCGTGGGCGAGCATCTCCGCGATGGCGCCGTCGAGGTCGCCCGGCTTCTCGCAGCGCATGCCCTTGGCGCCGTAGGCCTCCGCGAGCTTCACGAAGTCCGGCAGGCTCTCCGAGTAGCTCTGCGAGTAGCGCGAGCCGTGCAGCAGCTCCTGCCACTGGCGGACCATGCCCATGTACTCGTTGTTCAGGATGAACACCTTGATCGGCAGGCGGTACTGCACCGCCGTCGACATCTCCTGCATGTTCATCAGGATCGAGGCCTCGCCGGCGATGTCGATGACGAGCCCGTTCGGGTGCGCGAGCTGCGTGCCGATCGCAGCCGGCAGGCCGTAGCCCATCGTGCCGAGGCCGCCCGACGTCATCCACCGGTTCGGCTCGTCGTACTTGAAGTACTGGGCCGCCCACATCTGGTGCTGGCCGACCTCGGTGGTGATGTAGGTCTCGCGGTCCTTGCAGGCCTCGTAGAGGCGCTGCACGGCGTATTGCGGCTTGATGATCGTGCCCGACGGCCAGTAGGCGAGGCAGTCCCGCGCCTTCCAGGCGTTGATCTTCTGGAACCACGGATCGAGGTTCGACGTGTCGGGCCGCGACGGCAAGGCGCGCCACGCCTCCAGCATGTCGGCGAGCACCGACGCGCAGTCGCCGACGATCCCGACATCGACCTTGACGACCTTGTTGATCGAGGAGGCGTCGACGTCGATGTGGATCTTCTTCGAGAACGGCGAGAACGCGTCGAGCCGGCCGGTGATCCGGTCGTCGAACCGGGCGCCGACGCAGATCATCACGTCGCACTCGTGCATCGCGAGGTTGGCCTCGTAGGTCCCGTGCATGCCGAGCATGCCCAGGAACTTCTCGTCCGTGCCCGGATAGGCGCCGAGCCCCATCAGGGTCGAGGTGATCGGGAAGCCGGTCTCGCGGACGAGCTCGCGCAGCAGGCGCGAGGCCTCAGGACCCGAGTTGATGACGCCGCCGCCGGTGTAGAAGACCGGCCGGCGCGCGGTCGCCATCAGCTCGACGGCCGCGCGGATCCGGTCGGCGTCGCCCTTGACGGCCGGGCGGTAGGTCTTGTGGCTCGCGATCTCGGGGCGCTCGTAGAGGCCGGAGGCGAACTGGATGTCCTTGGGCAGGTCGACCACGACCGGACCGGGACGGCCGTTCGCCGCGACGTAGAACGCCTCGTGCAGGATGCGCGGCAGGTCGTCGATCGATTTGACGAGGTAATTGTGCTTCGTGCAGTGGCGCGTGATGCCGACCGTGTCGCATTCCTGGAACGCGTCGGTGCCGATCAGGTGCGTCGGGACCTGTCCGGTGATGCAGACCAGCGGGATCGAGTCCAGCATCGCGTCGGTGAGTCCGGTGACGATGTTGGTCGCGCCGGGGCCCGACGTCACGAGGACGCAGCCGACCTTGCCGGAGGAGCGGGCATAGCCCTCCGCGGCGTGGACGGCGCCCTGCTCGTGGCGGACGAGGATGTGCTTGACGGCGTTCTGGTGGAAGAGCGCGTCGTAGATCGGAAGTACGGCGCCGCCCGGGTACCCGAACAGCGTGTCGACACCCTGATCCTGGAAGGCCCGGATGACCATCTCGGCCCCGGTCATGACCTCGCCGCCCATGCTCGTCTCCTCGCGCTCTCCGGAGCCACCGCGATCCCGTGATCGCCGCCCTGCCCCGTTCTCTCTCCCGGCACCCCCGTCACGCGGGGCGGTCTCCGCCTCGCCCGAAGGTGTCTCTCGCCTCGGATCTCCGTCCGTCCCAGTCCTGTCCCGCCCGGACGCGGGCAACAAAAAAGGGCCCCGAGGGACCCTGCATGCGCCACCGCCCGGATCGCGGCCCTCTCTCAGGGCCGCCCCGTCGGTGACGCTACCGCTACAATAAGGACCGTGGTCATCGGATATCCGAACCTGCCCCGCGGCGGCCCCATGATCCGGAACTGGCTCATGGTCGGCACGCGAAGTGTCGGGCCTCTTAGCGGAGAGCGCGGGGCGGGTCAACGCGTCCGGCGCTTGTTTGCGCCGGCTTGGTCGACGAGCCGCTCCCTCAGTTCAGCGGCGGCGGGTAGCGGCGGACCCAGTTGCTCGCCGCGTCGTAGGCGGCACCGAGCTGCAGGCAGGCGAGCTCGCCGTGGTTGGGACCGACGATCTGGATGCCCGCGGGCAGCCCGGCCTCCCCGAACCCGGCCGGCACGGCCAGCGCCGGCAGGCCCGACATCGTCGCGGGAATCGTGATCTGCATCCAGCGGTGGTAGGTGTCCATCGCGTGGCCGCCCACGGTCTCGGGCCAGCGCAGGCTCTTGTCGAACGGGAAGACCTGGGCGCTGGGCATGACCACGTAGTCGTAGGCCTCCATGAAGCGGCGCAGGGTCTCGTACCAGCGGGTGCGCCCCTCCAGCGCCGCGATGATCCGGTCGGCGCCGAGCGCCAGTCCCCGCTCGACCTCCCAGACCGCCTCCGGCTTGAGCAGGGCCCGGTGGCGGGGCTCGTCGTAGAGCGGGCGGAGGTTCGCCGCGACGGTGAGGGCCCGCAGCACCAGCCAGTCCTGCCAGAGCCGCTCCATGTCGTAGCGCGGCATCGCCTCCTCGACGGTGCAGCCGATCTCCGCGAAGGTCGCCAGGGCGGCGCGCCCGACGTCGAGCACGCCGGGATCGAACGGGATCTCGCCGCCGCAATCGCCGAGCCACGCGATCCGCGTCCCGCGGAAGTCGCGGGCGAGCGGGCGCGCGAAGGCGGACGGGTCCTGCCGGACGGCGTTCGGGCAGCGCGGATCGTAGCCCGCCAGCACCGAGAGCATCAGGCCGATATCGCCCGGCGTGCGCCCGATCGCCCCGAGCACGCCGAGATTCGGGCTGAACACGTCCTTGGCCTCGGCCGGGATCCGGCCCCAGCTCGGGCGCAGGCCGTAGCAGTTGTTGAAGGCGGGCGGATTCCGCAGGGAGCCGGCATGGTCGCTGCCGTCGGCCACCGGCTGCATCCGCAGCGCCACCGCCACGGCGGCGCCGCCGCTCGACCCGCCCCCGGTCATCGCCGGGTCGTAGGCGTTGCCGGTGGCGCCGTAGACCGGGTTGAAGCTGTGCGAGCCGAGACCGAACTCGGGGATGTTGGTCTTGCCGATGAAGATCGCCCCGGCGGCGCGCAGGCGGGTGACCATGATCGAGTCCGTCTCGGCGACCCGGTCGGCGAAGATCGGCGAGCCCTGCGTGAACCGCAGGCCGCGGACCGGGTCGAGATCCTTCACCGCCAGCGGGAAGCCGTGCAGCGGGCCGACGGGCTCACCGCGCGCCAGGACGGCGTCGGCGGCCTCGGCCTCCCGCAGGAGCGCGGCGTCGTCGGCCAGGCCCACGAGGGCGTTCACCTGCGGGTTGATCCGATGGATCCGCTCCAGATAGGCGCGCATCACCTCGACGCAGGAGACGACCCGGCCGCGGATGGCGGCGGCGAGGTCCACGGCGCCCATGGCGGTGATGCCGTCCTGTCGCGCGTCCTGCATCTTACCCTCCTCCGGATCGACGGACGATCGGTAACCGGAGGTTGGATCCGGGCAAAGATGGCTTCGGCCGATTAGATGGCTGGCCGGTATCCGTCTGGGTGAGCGCGGCGAAGCAACCCCATGTCGCCCGACGGTCACCGATCTCGCGCTGCCCGGGGTCGCCTCGCCGCGCCCGCGATGACGGTGCGCGGTCCCAGCCTAGGCGGTCACGCCACCGACCAGGGCAGCGTCTCCTCGCCGCGGAACACCACCACCGCCGTGTCGTCGACCGCGACGGCCTCGGCGATGCGGCTCTCCCGGCGCTCCAGGGTGACGGTCCCGGCATTCGGCTCCAGACCGTGGAAGCGGGCGCCGTTGAGCGACGCGAAAGCCTCGAACTTGTCCAGCGCCCCCTCCTCGTCGAAGACCTGCACGTAGGTCTGGAGCGCGCTCGGGCCGCAGAATACGCCGGCACAGCCGCAGGACGCCTCCTTGGCGCCGCGGACATGCGGGGCCGTGTCGGTGCCGAGATAGAAGCAGGCCTCGCCGGAGGTCGCGGCCCGGCGCAGGGCGAGCCGGTGCCGCTCGCGCTTGGCCACCGGCAGGCAGTACAGGTGCGGGCGCAGGCCACCCTGGAAGATGTGCGTCCGGTTGATCACGAGGTGGTGCGGCGTGATCGTCGCCGCGCACCGGCTCCGGTGCTCGCGGACCACGTCGAGGATCTCCGCGGTGGTGGCGTGCTCCACGGTGACCTTCAGCCCCTGATGGCGGCCGAGGAGCGGGATCAGGCTGCCCTCCATGAAGGCGGCCTCGCGGTCGAAGATGTCGATCTCCGGGTCGGTCGCCTCGCCGTGGATCAGGAGCGGCATGCCGATCCGCTCCATCCGCTCCAGCACGGGCGCGATGCCATTGAGGTCGGTGACGCCCGCGTGCGAGTTCGTGGTCGCGCCCGCCGGGTAGAGCTTGGCGGCGACCCAGACCTTCTCCCTGAAGCCGCGCTCGATCTCGTCCGGGTCGGTGTCGTCCCGCAGGTAGCAGGTCATCAGCGGCGTGAAGTCCTGGCCCTCGGGCAGGGCCGCCAGGATGCGCTCGCGATAGGCCTGCGCGGCCGCGACCGTGGTCACCGGCGGCACGAGGTTCGGCATGATGATGCCCCGGGCGAACTGCGCCGCCGTGTAGGGCAGCACCGCCTTCAGCATGGCGCCGTCGCGCAGGTGGATGTGCCAGTCGTCCGGCCGGCGGATCGTGATCCGGTCGACCGGCTTCGCCTCCTGGCGCTCGGCGGGGAACAGCTCGGCGACGCCCATCGCGATCCTCTCCTCAGGCCTGGCCGAAGGCGGAGATCCCGCCGTGGGCCGCCGACCACTCCGCCGGGGCGTTGAGGAAGCGCTCGACCTCCGCCAGGGTCTTCGGGTCGAAGGTGCCCATCTCCTTGGCCACCGCCAGCACGTCCCACCACGTGGTGAGGTAGTGGAGCTTGATGCCGATCTCCTCCATCAGCGCGGCGCTGTCGGGGAAGATGTCGTAGTAGAACAGCACGAAGCAGTGATCGACCTGGGCGCCGGAATCGCGCAGGGCCTTGCAGAAATTGACCTTGCTGCGCCCGTCGGTGGCGAGGTCCTCGACCAGCAGGGTCCGGGCGCCCTCGACGATCTCGCCCTCGATCTGGGCGTTGCGGCCGAAGCCCTTGGGCTTCTTCCGGATGTACTGCATCGGCAGCATCATCCGGTCGGCGATCCAGGCCGCGAAGGGGATGCCGGCGGTCTCGCCGCCCGCGATGTGGGTCAGCTTCTCGTAGCCGATCTCGCGCACGATCGTGGCGGTGGCGAAATCCATCAGCGTCGAGCGCAGGCGCGGGAACGAGATGATCTTCCGGCTGTCGGTGTAGACCGGGCTCGCCCAGCCGGAGGTGAACTTGAACGGCTCGTCCTTGTAGAAGAGGACGGCCCCGATCTCGAGGAACATCTTGGCCGCCTCGCGGGCGATCACTGTCCGGTCGAGGGGCAGGAAGGGACTGGTCATGCGGCGTGCGCGCTCCGCTCGAGACGTCCTCCGCCGGTCCGGTAGACCGGTCCGGCCGGGGAGAACGCGTTGAATAAGGGCCTGACCGCCCTCCTCCCCCCTGTCTCCGCCAGCGTCAACCCTGATCGCGGCGCTATCCGCGCCTCAAGCAGGTCTGCCGGCCCGCAGATGCGCGAGGTGGCGGATCGCCAGGGCGTAGCCGTGCGTGCCGAACCCCGCCAGCACGGACGTGGCCGCGAGGGAGATGTAGGAGTGGTGGCGGAAGGCCTCGCGCCGGTGGACATTCGAGATGTGGCACTCGATCACCGGCACCTCGCAGGTGTTCAGCGCGTCGAGGAGCGCCACCGAGGTGTGCGTGTAGGCGCCCGCGTTGATGACGATACCGGCCGAGCCGACCCGAAATTCGTGGATCGCGTCGATCAGCGCGTGCTCGGCGTTGCTCTGCCGGAAATCGACCGCGAGGCCGAAGCCCGCGGCGGTCTCGCGGCACAGGGCCTCGACGTCGGCCAGGGTCTCGCGGCCGTAGATCTCCGGCTGGCGCTTGCCGAGCAGGTTCAGGTTCGGCCCGTTCAGGACCAGGACGGTGTCGTTCATCGTGTGCCTCGCGGGCCGAGAGGTGCGACAACCGCCGGCAAGACTCAAGTCCGGCGCGGCACGGGTCCGGCACGACACGGGTCGCGGCTGTCATCCGGCCGGAGATGTCCCGCACACGGACCTGCCGCCCGCGCCGGGCGGTTCAGATCCGGGTTCCGCGGCGCTATCCCGGTCGCGGAACCCGGATGAGGCAGGGAGGACAGGCGAATGGCAGGATCCCGGAGCGACGCACCCGTGGTGATCGCGGTGGCGATCACCGGCTCGGTGCCGCGCAAGAAGGACAACCCGGCCGTTCCGGTCACCGTGGCCGAGCAGATCGAGTCGACCCATCAGGCGTTCGAGGCGGGCGCCACGCTCTGCCACATCCACGTGCGCAACGACGACGAGTCGCCCTCCTCCGACCCGGACAAGTTCGCCGCCGTGCAGGAGGGGCTGCGCCGGCACTGCCCGGGGATGATCGTGCAGTTCTCGACCGGCGGGCGCGGGCGCGACCCGGCCGCCCGCGGCCTCTCGCTCAGGCACCGGCCCGACATGGCCTCCCTGTCCACCGGCTCGGTCAACTTCCCGACGATCGTCTACGAGAATTCGGCGAGCCTCGTGACCGACCTCGCCGGCCAGATGAAGCAGTACGGCGTCCGGCCCGAGATCGAGATCTTCGACCTCTCGCACCTGCACGGGGCCAAGCGCCTCGTGGAGGCGGGCCTGATCGACGCGCGCCCGCACGTGCAGTTCGTGATGGGCGTCCAGAACGCGATGCCGGCCGAGGAGCACCTCCTCGACATCCTGCTCGCCGAGACCCGCCGGATCCTGCCGGAGGCGACCTGGACGGCGGCCGGGATCGGCCGCAACCAGGCGATCGTGATGGACTGGGCGCTCGCCCGCGGCGCCGACGCGGTCCGCACCGGCCTGGAGGACAACATCCGGGTGACGAAGGACCGTCTGGCGGCCGGCAACGCCGAGCTCGTCGGCCTCGCCGCCGAGGCGGTGGCGCGCCACGGTCGCCGCGTCGCCACGCCCGCGGAGGCCCGCGCCGCCCTGGGCCTGGGCTGATCGCGCGCGGACGTTGCCGCGGCCGCGCGGTGGAGACGGCGCCGGATCCATGCGCCTGACGACACGCACGCCGTCCCGACCGCGATCCCTGATCGTCGGCTGCGCCGCCGCGGCCTGCGCGTTCCTGGCGGTGTCCTCGGAGGCTCCCGGGCAGGCCGGACCGGGACCGGCGGAGGCGCTCGTGAACGGGATCCAGACCATCCGGCGCGGCGACACCGTCACGAAGCTCGACCGGACCGAAAAGGGTGCGGTGCTGTGCATGCGCGGCATCCTGCAGGCGATGCGCGCCGTCGGACAGGCGTGCCACGCCGGCGCCGACCCGGACTTCCAGCAGGAACTGCGCGCCGCGCTCGCGCGCATCGATCGGTTCATCGCCGACAACGCCCCGGACAGGGCCGTCCCGCCGCGCGACGGGACGACGGAACCGGAGCAGCGGCCCGGCGCGGTCTGCGGCCGCGACGCGGAGGCCCTGTTCGAGGCCCTGCGGACCGGCGGCGCCGCGGGCCTGCGCGCCCAGGTCGACGACCTGCTCTCGATCCCGCGCGAGCCTGTCATGAACCCGTGCCTGTGAGCCGGCCGGCGACGCCGCGGATTCGGGACGTCGCCCGCGCGGCGGCGATCCCGCCCCACCTTCTCACGGCCGACCCGGCGTGCTAACGATCCGCCCGCGCGGGTGTAGCTCAATGGTAGAGCAGCAGCCTTCCAAGCTGAATACCCGGGTTCGATTCCCGGTACCCGCTCCAAGCCCGCCGCGCTCCGCGCCTTCGGGCTCACCCGTCAGACCCTGTCAGGCGACGCCCGTGAAGAAGGTCGCGTAGCCGTCGTCGTGCACCCGGGCGAGATGGGCCCGGTACGGCGCGTAGCCCGGCTCGTCCGGCCCGATCCGCCCGTACCCGTGCGCGCCAGCCTGCTCGGGCAGCAGCGCCAGGGGTGAAGCGGCCGGGGTCAGCTGCGTGCCGCGCCCCGCGTGGAGGGTGGTCAGGACCCCGTACATCTCGCCCTGGATGTTCGGGCGGCACAGCACCGCGAGGCGGTGCTGCCCGTGCCAGTTGGTCACCAGGTAGATCATGCCCGACTGGCTCGGCACGGCGACGCTGCCGGATTGCGCGAAGGGCGCGTCGAGCCGCTCGGCCTCGCGGAACACGAGGCGGGCGGCGTCCGCGTCCCAGGCGATCTCGGTGCGGTAGGCGAAGATCGCGCCCGCCGTCCCGAACGAGGGCCGCAGGGTGAGGTAGCGCCCCTCGATCCAGGCCACGCTCTCCCGCGAGTAGGAGCCGAGCTCGTCGGGCGCGTGGCGGGCCGCCTCCGGGGTCGGGCGCCCCCTTTCCTGGCGGAGGGACTGGCCCAGGGCCTCCTCCAGCCGGATCGTCGTCGCCAGGGTGAAGGGCCGGCGGCCGGCGAGCGCCTTCTCCAGGGTCGAGATGCTGATCCGGGCCTCCTCGGCCAGCGTCTGCCGCGAGATGCGCCGGCGGGCCAGCGCCTCGCGCACGGTCTGGGCAATGGCGCGGCTCTGCGCCTCGGACAGTTCGATCTCGCTCACAGGCACGGCTCGCACGGGCTTGACCCGCACAGATCCGCACGAAACCGCACATTTGCGCAAGCGCGGTCAAGCTGACCGTCCACGCCGAGCCGTCAGGAGCGCTCCGGCTCCGGGTCCAGCTCGGTCTCGACGATCAGCCGGAGCGGGCCGGCCCGCAGCGCCTCCAGGGGCCAGCAGGTGACGAGGTCGAGGTGCCGGCCGGGGGCCTGCGGGTCGATGCCCGAGGCGTCCCAGCGCGCCACCCGCGTGCCGGTGACTCGGAAGCGCAGGGTCCGGCCGTCGCGGCCCGTCACCATGACCGGATCGCCGGGCCTGAGCTGCCCCAGCACCGCGAACTGCGTGTCGCGGTGGGCGGCGATGACCGCGGTGCCGGGCGCGCCGGCCTCCGGGGTGCCGTCCAGATGGCCGGGGCCGAAGGCCAGGGCCTGCCCGCTCCCGCCCCTCAGCACCACGAAGCCGCGGCCCGCGACGGTGAGCCGGGCGACCGGCTCGGTGTCCGCCCAGGGCCAGGGCCGGGCGGGCCGACCCTCGGCCAGGCTGCGGGCGAAGGCGCGCTCCAGCAGGACCTGCGCCAGGGCGGCCTTGGCGGGGATCCAGGCGGCCTGCGCCGCCAGCCCGATTCCCGCGAGGGTGAGGAGGGCCGCGAGGGCCCTCCCCAGTCCGGTCCCCGGACGGCGGCTCATCGCGCGTTCCCGGTCCGCCGGCCGCCGATCGTCGGGCCGGTGCGCAGCAGGAGGCCCAACAGGGCGAGGAGCAGGCCCAGGCCGAGCTTCGCCACGATCCCGGCCCCGGTCTGCGGCAGGTCGACCGCCCCGCCGTCGGCGCGGATCGGCACGATCCGCGCGGCCCCGTCGTCGGCGGGCGCGGCGCCCGGCCGGTCCGTGCCGAACACCTTGGCGAAGTCCCAGCCCGCCGGCAGGTTCAGCGGCAGGTCGGCGGCGACGAGGGCCGTGCCGGGCGCGCGGCGCGGCGTGGCATCGACGGCCACGAGGCTGGTCAGCCGCGTCGTCAGGCCGTGCTCGAGGGCCAGCGCCAGGATGGTGGCGTCGGCCGCGTCCGCGCCGAGCCGCCCGGAGATGCGCGCCGTCTCGGTCTCGCCGATCCGGGAGCGCGCCCAGACCTTGGAGATGCCGGCGCCCTCACCCGCTCCGGAGAGCGGCAGCGTCCGGGTCCAGGTCCGGCCGCCCACCCGGCCCGAGACGGTCACGGTCCCGTGGAGCCCTCCCTCGGCCGATCCCGGCAGCCGCGCGGCGAAGACCAGCGGCTCGCCGCGGTACAGGTCGGGCAGTGCGCCCGGCGTGACCGCGACGCCCGGGACCGAGAAGGTCGCGGTCAGGTCGGTGACGGCGGGGGATTCCAGCTTCTCGTACAGTGCCCGGGTCCGCTCGCCGACCTGCGCGAGGTCGCGGATCTCGGTGAAGCTGCCGCGGCCGATCTCGGCGGCGTGGCGCATCAGGTGGCCGTTCGGCGCCGAGCCGATGCCGACCATGAACAGGCGCGTGCGCCCGAGATCCGCGTGGATCGCCGCGAAGATCCGTTCCTCGTCGCCGACGGCGCCGTCGGTGAGGAACACGACCTGGCGGACGCGCCCGTCCTCCGGGTGCGGGTCGGCGAGCGCCGCCTTGAGCGGCGCCAGCATCTCGGTGCCGCCGCGCGCCTCCAGGGCGGCGACGAAGGCTTCAGCCTCGGCCAGGGCCGCCCGCGTCGCCGGGACCGGCTCGGGATGCAGCGCGTCCCAGGTGTCGTCGAAGCGGATGACGTTGAAGCGGTCCCGCGGGCTCAGGCGGCCGAGGCCGGCCAGCAGCCCGGCCTTGGCCTGCCGCATCGAGGCGCCCGACATCGAGCCGGAATTGTCGATGACGAAGGTGACGTCGCGCGCCGGCCGGGCGGCCGCGTCGGCCTCGATCGCCGGCGGGCTCACGGCGGCCAGCAGATAGGTCCGGCCGGCCACGGTCTCGCGGAACAGGCCGAGGCCGGGCATCCGGCTCGGGACCGGCGCCCAGGTCAGCTCGAGATCGCGGTCGGCCGGCACGACGCCCTCGGCGAGCGTGACGGTCCGCGCCTCCGGGCCGGTCTCGATCACGCGGATCGCGTGGGTCGCGCTCTGAACGGCGCCGACGGCGAAGCCCGCCCGGAGCCGCACGGTGACGGCGACCGGGTTGGTCGGCGGGGACAGGGCCGGGTCGAGCACCGGCGGGCTGATCCGGGCGCGATCCGGAACCGGGTCGCGGGCCGCCGCGGCCGTGCCGTCGAGGGAGACCGCGTCCACCGAGGCGGGGGCGGGCTTGTAGCGGGGCGCGACGACCAGGGGCAGGCGCAGCGTCCGCGTCTCGCCGGAGACGGGGATCGTCTGCTGATAGGTGATCTGGACCAGCACCGTCTCGCCGGGGCCGATATTGGCGACCGCGTTGGTGAACACGTTGGGCCGCTCCTGCGCGGTGAGCGCCGCCGCTTGCCCGGCCGCCTTCGCGGCCTCGTAGGCGCGCTTGGCCGCCGCCCGCTCGCGGATGTCGGCGACGATCACGCGGGAGCCGACGACGAGCTTCATCCCGTCGACGGCCGCGTCCTCCGGCAGGGGGTACAGGTAGGTGCCCTCGACCCACTCCGCCGTGACGTTGCGGAAGGCCTGGGTGACGGTGGCCCGGGCGGTCGGACCGCTGACGTCGACGCTGATGTCGGTCGCGAGCTGGACGGCCTCGACCGGCGCGGCGCCGGACGGCCCGCGCAGCGTGAGGCCGCCCCGTGCCGGCCCCGGCGCCGCGTGGGCCGAGGCGAGCATGACGAGGAGCGCCAGCAGCGCGAGGAAGAGGGGTGACAGCGCGGCGTTGCGGGGGGGCTCGAGCGCGGATCGTGGAGCGAAGAACGGCATCGGGGAAACCTCCTGCGCCGGCGGATCGGGGCCGGCCCGTCGCTGAAGCTCCCGCGCCCGCCGCCGCGCCGCCACGAGAAGCTTCGCCCTTTTCCCGGCTCGGGCCGTACCCGCCGGCCGCGCCCGGGCGGATCTGTCCGGCGCCGGTGCGGAGCTGTGCGCCGCGCGACGCGTCCTGACGGATCCGCTCCCGGCTTGACATATGCGCAATCCGCGTCTTAGTTATGCTCAACTTGAGTAGAAATCGACCGATGACCGAATCCGAACTCCTGGCAGGCTACGACCCTGAGGCCTACGAGCGGCCCGCCCTGGCGGTCGACCTCGTCCTGCTGGGGATCCGGGCGGGGCGGCTCGCCGCCCTCCTCCTGCGGCGGAGCCGGCAGCCTCAGGCCGGCCTCTGGGCGCTGCCGGGCGGGTTCGTGGACATCGCCGAGACCCTCGACGCCGCCGCGGAGCGCGTCCTGCGCGAGAAGGCCGGGATCAGGCGGGCGCGGCTCGAGCAGCTCTACAGCTTCGGCGCGGTGGACCGGGATCCGCGGATGCGCATCGTCTCGGTCGCCTATTTAGCGCTGCTGCCGGAGGCCGCCTTCACCGAGGCCCTGGCGGGCGGCGCCGCGCTGACGGCGGCGGCACTGGTCGTGCCCTGGGCGGGCGAGGCCGGCGGCCCGGTCTCGGCCGAGTCGGAGAACGGCGGCCCCCTCGCCCTCGCCTTCGACCACGCCGACATCCTCGCGCTCGCCGTGAAGCGGCTGCGCGGCAAGCTCGACTACACGGATGTCGGCTTCGCGCTGCTCCCGGAGCACTTCACCCTCCGCCAGCTCCAGGACGTGCACGCGGCGATCCGCGGCGCGCCCCTCAACAAATCCGCCTTCCGCCGCCGCATGCGCGACCGGGGCTGGATCGCGCCGACGGGCGCCCGCGAGGCCGGGACGGCGTTCCGCCCCGCCGAACTCTTCCGCTTCGACAGCTCGGGTCAGTTCTGAGGCTTTGTTTCAACGCGCTCTCTCGAGCCGAACCGGTACCCACTCCGGCGGAGAGCGCTTCGAGGAGACCATCATGGCCACGGTCCGCAACATCGGTGTGATCGCCCAGCTCCGCAGCGAGGCGAGCAGCCACATCATCCGCTTCCGCAACGGCCGGGTCCGGCAGAGCGGGCGGGGTCTGGTCTTCTGGTTCCGGCCCGAGACCGCCAGCATCAGCGAGGTGCCGGTCGACGATCGCGAGATGACCCTGTTCGTCCGCGGCCGGAGCCGGGACTTCCAGACCGTCGTGGTCCAGGGGACGATCGGCTGGCACGTCGTCGATCCGGAGCTGCTGGCGAGCCGGGTCGACTTCTCGATCGACCTCCGCACCGGGCGCCTGCAGGGCGAGCCGATCGAGCGGATCGAGGCCCGCCTCGGCGGCATCGCCGGCCAGGCGGTGCTGCAGTATCTCGGCGCGAGCCCGATCGGCGCCCTCCTCGACGCCGGGCCGGAGCCGCTGCGCGCCGTGCTGGAGCGGGTGCTGGTCGCCGCCCCGGCGCTGGCCGAGATCGGCGTCGCGGCGGTGTCGGTGCGGCTCACCAACCTCGCGCCGACCAGCGAGCTGGAGCGCGCCCTGCAGACGCCGACCTTCGAGGCCCTGCAGCAGAAGGCCGACGAGGCGACCTTCGCCCGGCGCGCCCTCGCGGTCGAGAAGGAGCGCGCCATCGCGGAGAACGAGCTCGCGACCAAGACCGAGCTGGCCCGGCGCGAGACCGTGCTGATCGCGCAGGAAGCCGAGAACGCCCGCGACCGCGCCGCCGGCGTCGCGGAGGCGCGGGGCCTGGAGGCGGCCGCGGAGGCCGAGCGGATCCGGCTCGTCGAGGGCGCCCGGGCCGAGGCGGAGCAGCGCCGCGCCGCCGTCTACCGCGACATGCCGCCCGCCGTGCTGCTCGGGCTGGCGGCCCGGGAGCTCGCCGGCAAGCTGGAGACCATCGAGCACGTCAACGTCACGCCCGACCTGCTGGCGGCGGTCCTCGGCGAGTTCCGGGGCGCGCTTCCCGCGCGGCTCGCGCCGCGCTGAGGAAGCCCGCCGTGCCGGCCATCACCCCCCGTGCGGTCTTCGTGATCCGCGACACGGACTACGAGCTGCTCATCGCCCGGCACGCGACCCGCGGCCAGGTCCGGTTCTTCCTGGAGAGCCGGGACCAGACGCTCGCCGAGGTCGAGGCGCGCCACGCCCAGTTCCAGGCCGTGCTCGCCGAGGCCCGGGCCTGCGTGCCCCTGGACTGGCGGCAGGCCCTGGTGCGGCGCCCCGACCTCGACCGCTTCCTGTTCGCCCCCGAGGACGTGGTCGTGGCGGTGGGGCAGGACGGGCTCGTGGCCAACGTCGCCAAGTACCTCGACGGGCAGCCGGTGGTCGGCGTCAACCCGGCCCCCGACCTCTACGACGGCGTGCTGGCCCGGGCGCGGGTCGAGGCCCTGCGCGCGCTCCTGCCCGCCAGCGCCGCCGGCGCCGCGCCCCTCCAGCGGCGCACCATGGTGCAGGCGACCTTCGACGGCGGCGAGCGGCTGCTCGCCCTGAACGAGATCTTCGTCGGCCACCGCAGCCACCAATCGGCGCGCTACCGGATCGACGACGGGGCGCGGGCGGAGGACCACTCGTCGAGCGGCCTGATCGTGGCCTCGGGCACCGGCCTGACCGGCTGGGCGCGCTCGATCAGCGAGGCCACGCACCTCACCGTGGAGGTCGGCATCGAGGAGGCGGCGTTCGGCTACTGGGTGCGCGAGCCGTTCCCGAGCGTCGCCACCGGCACCGACCTGCGCGGCGGCAAGTTCGCCGGGTCGCCCCTCACCGTGGTGTCGCGGATGAACGAGGGCGGCGTGGTGTTCTCGGACGGGATCGAGCAGGATTTCGTCGCCTTCGACTGGGGGCGGCGGGTGAGCCTCGCGCCGGCCGACCGCACCTTCAACCTCGTGGCCGCGTAGCGCGGCCCCGACCGGGAGCCCCATGATCGCCATCCGGACCGACCGCCTGATCCTGCGGCGCTTCAGGCCGGACGACGCCGCCGACCTGTTCGCCTACCTGCACCGGCCGCGGGCGCGCTGCTTCCTGAGTGGCCGCCTCGACACGCCGGCGGACGCGCAGGCGGAGGCCGAGCGGCGCGGCCGCGACGACGAGCACGTGGCCGTGTGCCTGGCCGCGTCCGACCGGCTGATCGGCGACCTGTTCTGCCTCCCGGAACCGCCCGACACCTTCTCGGTCGGCTGGAACTTCAACGCCGCGTACGGCGGCGCGGGCTACGCCCGCGAGGCCGCGACCGCCCTGTTCGGACACCTGTTCTCCGAGCGGCGGGCGCGGCGGCTCTACGCCTATGTCGAGGAGGACAACGCCGCCTCGCGCCGCCTGTGCGAGGCGCTGGGGATGCGCTCCGAGGGTCTGTTCCGCGAGTTCATCTCCTTCGTGGACGACGACCGGGGCAACCCGATCTTCGAGAACACGATGCAGTACGCCGTCCTGCGCCGGGAATGGGCCGAGCGCTCCGCGCGCGGCTGAGGCCGGTCCGGCACTGTCCGAGGAGCCCGGCTGAATACGCCGGCGGCACTCAGCCGCTTTCGCGGGCGGCGGACCGGTCGAGACCCGGCGCGCCGACGGTGTCCGTCATCACGAGCGCAACGAAGTGAGCCACGGCAGCGCGACGTCCGGAGGCGTGGCGCTGCTGGATCGCTTCGCGCCGCTCGCGAGGACGGCGGTGCGGCTCTTCGACGGCGCCGATCCCCGCGTCTGGCACGCTTCTTGGTTCGTATTCACCAGCGCAGCGTCGCCCCGGCGGCGGCTAGAGGTTGGCGTGCCGTCGATGTGGTGAGGTGCCGGGCGACCGGATCTCCGCGACTGCCTTGAGCCTGTCCCGAGCTCCGATCCCTCCGATTCAGCACCGGCACGCGCCGTCCGGCGGATCGCGCGATCCGCCCTCTGAGGAGAGTCGATATGTGCGACCGTCACGGCGATTATCGCGTCCCGGATTTCACGCGGTTCAAGCCCAGCCGCAGGCGCTTCCTCGGCGGGACCGCCGCCGCGCTGACCCTGGCGGTGGGCCCGGGACTGACGAGCCCGGCCGCGGCGGCCACCGGCATCCGGGCGACCCACGGCACAGGCTTCTGCAACCTGAACTTCTTCCTGGCCGAGGCGATGCAGCTCGCCAAGGATGACGGGCTCACCATCGACTTCGTCAACACGCCGACCTTCTCGGATCAGGTCACCTTCCTCGGGATGGGCCAGGTCGATGCCGGCGTGATGCCCTACACGAGCTTCATGGCGCTCTACGACGCCGGCGCCCCGGTGAAGATCGTGGCGGGCGGCGGCATCGAGGGCTGCGTGCTCGTGGCCCAGCCGGGCCTCGACAGCCCCGAGAAGCTCAAGGGCAAGACGCTCGGCACCTTCCAGCTCGATACGCTGGAGGTCCTGCCCTACGACTGGCTGAAGAAGAACGGCGTCGCCTTCAAGGACATCACGGTCCGCTACATGGGCTCGACCCCGGAGGCCGTGGAGGCGTTCCGCGCCGGGGCGCTGGACATCATCTCGACGATCGAGCCCTACGGCACCGCGCTGCTCACCGACGTGAAGGGCGCGGTGAAGCTCTCCGACGGCACCGACATCTACGGCAAGGGCTACACCGACTGCGTGCTGGCCGTGCGCAACGAGCTGATCGCCAAGAACCCGGCCGCCGTGAAGGCCCTGATCAAGGGCATGATGAAGGCCCAGGCCATGGCCGAGGGCGACCCCCAGGCCGCCCTGAACAAGCTCGTCGGCTCCTACTACAAGACCTCGATGAGCAACGCCCAGCTCGCCATGGGCCGGCAGCCCTCGGTGGTGGACGCCCGCAACCAGACGCAGTTCATCCTCGACCGGACCGATTCCGTGGCCGAGATGGGCTACATCAAGAAGAAGCCCGGCCGCGACGCGATCGACTGGACCCTGCTGGAGCAGGTCATCGCCGAGAACCCGGACCTCTACGGCAAGCTCAAGCTGAAGTCGGCCTGAGCGGATGGCCGTCGATCTCGCCCGCGCCGCCGTCCCGCACGTCCGGCCGCGCCTCCCGTTCGGTCAGCGCCTCGCGCTGCCCGACGGGCTCGTCCCGCTCCTGCAGCGGACCGGCTGGATGCTGGTCTCGGTCGGCTGCTTCGCCGGTCTCTGGGAGCTGCTCTGGGCGCTCGGCATCGCCGACGCCAAGCTCCTGCCGCCGCCGCACATCTTCCTCGGCAACCTCGCCGAGCAGGCGCGCTTCTTCAACACCGCGCAGCGCTGGCAGATCGGCACCGGGATGAATACCGGCCCGAGCCCCGCCATGGCGGTGCTGATCACGGTGCTCGCCTCTACCGGCCGCGTGCTGGCGGGCCTCGCCCTGGCGGCCTCCCTGTCGATCCTGGTCGGCGTCGGGATCCGCTACTTCAAGCTGTTCGAGCGTCTGACCCTGCCGACCATCACGCTCCTGGCGCCGGTCTCGCCGATCGCGTGGCTGCCGGTGGCGATCTTCATGTTCGGGATCGGCAACGCCCCGGCGATCTTCATGGTGTTCATCGCCCTGTTCTTCACGATGGTGCTCTCGACCATCCAGCAGATCGACGGGGTCAACCGGAACTACATCAACGTCGCCCGGACCATGGGGGCGACGAAGCGCCAGATCTACGCCCGGGTGATCGTGCCGGCGATCCTGCCGGGCCTGCTCGCGGTGCTGCGCCTCAACCTGTTCGGCGCCTGGATGGTGGTGCTCGTCGCCGAGGCGACGGGCGTCGGCTACGGGCTCGGCCAGGTGATCATGCTGGCGCGCAACACCTTCAACCCGTCGCTCGTCTTCTTCACCATCACGCTGATCGGCCTGCTCGGCTTCGCCTTCGACCTGCTGTTCCGGCTCGTCCAGCGGCGGCTGCTGTACTGGCTGCCGCGCGACGCGGGGTCCTCCCTTGGCCTCTGATCCCGCATCCCAGGACGCCGTCTCCTGCCGCGGCGTCGCCAAGGTCTGGGCGGCCGGCACCGCCCGCGCCCACGAGGCCCTGCGCGACATCGACCTCACCGTGCGGCCCGGCGAGTTCGTGGTGTTCCTCGGACCCTCGGGCTGCGGGAAGAGCACGCTGCTCTACCTGATCGCCGGGCTCGAACCCGCCTCCGGGGGCGAGCTCCTGGCCTTCGGCGAACCGGTCACCGGCCCGTCGCCGGAGCGCAGCCTGATCTTCCAAGAGACCTCGCTGCTGCCCTGGCTCAGCGTCTGGCAGAACGTCAGCTTCGGCCTGTCGCTGAAGGGCGTGCCGGAGGCCGAGCGCCGGAGCGTCGCCCGGGCGGCGCTCCAGCGCGTCGGCCTGGCCGAGGCCTTCGACAAGCGGCCGGACGAGCTGTCCGGCGGCATGCGCCAGCGGGTGGCCGTGGCGCGGGCGCTGGCCATGCGCCCGAAGGTGCTGCTGATGGACGAGCCCTTCGCGGCGCTCGACGTCCAGACCCGCCAGAAGATGCAGGACTTCCTGCTCGACGTCTGGCGCGACAGCGGCGCCTCGGTGCTGTTCGTGACCCACCACATCGACGAGGCGGTGGCGCTCGCCGACCGCGTGGTGGTGTTCACCGCCCGCCCCGGCCGGATCAAGACGATCGTCCGCAACGACCTCGCCCGCCCGCGCGACCCGTTCTCGCCCGAGGCCGAGGCGCTGCGGCGTCACCTCACCGAGCTGCTGCGCGACGAGGTCGACCGGGCCTTCGCCGAGCAGGAAGCGCTCGTCTGACCCCCTCCCCCAACACGGACACGACCATGGCCACATCGCTGATCCGCAGCCGGCGGATGATCACCCGTACCCTCGACCACGATCGCTGGGAGGAGATCGCCGACGGCGCGGTCCTTCAGAAGGACGGGGTCATCGCGGCGGTCGGCACCTACGCGGACCTGCACGCCCGCTACCCCGACGCCCCGGTGATCGGCTCCGGCCGCGAGATCCTGCTGCCGGGCTTCGTCAACGGCCACCACCATGTCGGCCTGACGCCGGTGCAGCTCGGCTCACCCGACATGCCCCTGGAGCTGTGGTTCGTCACCCGCATGGTGGCGCGCAACCTGAACCTCTACCTCGACACCCTCTACTCGGCCTTCGAGATGGTCGGCTCCGGGATCACCACGGTCCAGCACATCCACGGCTGGATGCCGGGCAGCCTGGAGGAGGTCGAGGCGCGGTCCAACGAGGTGCTGCGCGCCTATCGCGACATCGGCATGCGGGTCTCGTACTGCTTCGCGGTCCGCGACCAGAACCGTCTCGTCTACCAGGCCGACATGGATTTCGTGGCGAGCCTGCCGGCGCCGCTGCAGGACCCGATGAAGCGCTGGTTCGAGCGCTTCCAGATGTCCCTGGAGGACAATTTCTCGCTCTTCCGCAGCCTGCATGCCGGCCAGGAGGGGGCCTCGCGGGCCAAGATCCAGCTGGCGCCCGCCAACCTGCACTGGTGCTCCGACGCGGCCCTCGAAGGGCTCGCCGGACTGTCCGAATCCTACGACGTGCCGATGCACATGCATCTCGTCGAGACCGCCTACCAGAAGGCCTACGCGGAGAAGCGCGGCGGCGGCACCGCCCTCGAGTACCTCGACCGGTTCGGGATGCTTGGTCCGCGCCTGACGCTCGGCCACGGCGTCTGGCTGAACGAATCCGACATCGAGCGGGTGGCGGCGACCGGCACCTGCATCTGCCACAATTGCTCGTCGAACTTCCGGCTGCGCTCCGGCGTTGCGGCGCTCAACCGCTTCGAGGCCAAGGGCATCAACACGGCGATCGGCCTCGACGAGGCCGGCATCAACGACGACCGCGACATGCTGCAGGAGATGCGCCTCGTGCTGCGCGCCCACCGGGTGCCCGGCATGGACGAGGCCGAGGTGCCGAGCATGGCGCAGGTGCTGCGGATGGCGACCGTCGGCGGCGCCCGCACCACCCCCTACGGCGACGGCCTCGGCACGATCGAGGTCGGCAAGGGCGCCGACCTCGTCCTGATCGACTGGGACCAGATCGCCTACCCGTATCTCGACCCGGAGACGCCGCTCCTCGACGCGGTGATCCAGCGGGCCAAGACCGGCGGCGTCACCGCGGTGCTGTGCGAGGGCGAGGTGCTCTACGCGGACGGGCGCTTCACGCGGGTCGACCGCGACGCCGCCCTGAAGGCGCTCCACGACGACCTGGCGCGGGCGCTCTCGGACGACGAGGTCGAGCGGCGCCAGCTCTCGAAGGCGCTGCTCCCCCACGCGCGGCGCTTCTACGCCGACTACATCGACCCGTCGCGGCACGAGCCGTTCTACCGCCCGAGCTCGCGCGTCTGACGGCGCGGGCCCGGGTCGGGCCTCAGCGGACCAGGCAGGGCTTCTTGTTGTCGAAGGTCCAGCCGGGGATCAGGAACTGCATGGCGGCCGCGTCGTCGCGGGCGCCGAGGCCGTGGTCGCGGTAGAGGGCGTGGGCCGCCTCCACCGCCGCCATGTCGAGCTCGATGCCGAGGCCCGGCCGCTCCGGCACCCGCACGAGGCCGCCGCGGATCGCCAGAGGCTCCTTGGTCAGGCGCTCGCCGTCCTGCCAGATCCAGTGGGTGTCGATCGCCGTGACGTTGCCCGGCGCCGCCGCGGCCACGTGGGTGAACATCGCGAGCGACACGTCGAAGTGGTTGTTCGAGTGCGAGCCCCAGGTCAGGCCGTGGTCCCGGCACAGCTGGGCCACCCGGACCGAGCCGGCGAGCGTCCAGAAGTGCGGGTCCGCCAGCGGGATGTCGACGGCGCCGAGCTGGATCGCGTGGTTCATCTGCCGCCAGTCGGTGGCGATCATGTTGGTCGCGGTGGGCAGGCCGGTGGCGCGGCGGAACTCGGCCATGATCTCGCGGCCCGAGAACCCGCCCTCGGCGCCGCAGGGATCCTCCGCGTAGGCCAGGACGTGGCCCTGGCCCTTGCAGAGGCGGATCGCCTCGTCGAGGGACCACGCGCCGTTCGGGTCGAGCGTCACGCGGGCCTTGGGGAACCGCTCGTGGATCGCGGTGACGGCGGCGATCTCGTCCTCGCCGCGCAGCACGCCGCCCTTCAGCTTGAAGTCGTTGAAGCCGTACTGGTCGTAGGCGGCCCCGGCGAGCCGGGCCACGGCCTCGGGGGTCAGCGCCTCCTCGTCGCGCAGGCGGAACCAGCCGTCGCGGGCGCTCGGCGCCCGGTAGCCGAGATCCGTGCGGGTGCGGTCGCCGACGTAGAACAGGTAGCCCAGCATCTCGACCGCGTCGCGCTGCTGGCCCTCGCCCAGGAGCGCCGCCACCGGCACGTCGAGGAACTGGCCGAGCAGGTCGAGGAAGGCGGATTCGACCGCCGTCACCGCGTGGATGGTGATGCGCAGGTCGAAGGTCTGGAGGCCGCGGCCGCCCGCGTCGCGGTCGGCGAAGCGCGCCCGCATGGCGTTGAGCACCGCGTTCCAGGCGCCGAGCGGCCGCCCGATCACGAGGTCCCGGGCATCCTCCAGGGTCCTGCGGATGCCCTCGCCGCCGGGGACCTCGCCGAGGCCGGTGGCGCCGGTGGAGTCGGTCAGGATCACGAGGTTGCGGGTGAAGTACGGCCCGTGCGCGCCCGAGAGGTTGAGGAGCATGCTGTCGTGGCCGGCCACCGGCACGACACGCATGGCGGTCACGGTCGGCGTGTGGCGGGCGGCGTGGCGGCTCTCGTTCGACGTGGCGTGATCCGTGGCGTGATCCGTGGCGTGATCCGTGGCGTGATCCATGGCGTCCTCCTCGGGGGCCCCCGGCCGGTCTTCGCCGGGCGCGGGGCGGGATCGATGCGGGGCCGGTCCGGACGGGGCCGGCCCGGTGGGCGGGTCAGTGGGCCTTGAGCTCGACGCGGCGGATCTCCCCGACCACCACGAGGTAGCAGAAGCAGGCGACGAGGGCGTTCAGGCCGACGAAGACCAGGGCGCCGTTGAACGAGCCCGTGCTCTGGACGATGTAGCCGATCGCGATCGGCGTGGTGATGCCGGCGGTGTTGCCGAAGGTGTTGAACAGGCCGCCCGAGAGGCCGCCGCTCTCCCGCGGCGAGGTGTCGGCGACGACCGCCCAGCCGAGCGCGCCGATGCCCTTGCCGAAGAAGGCCAGCGCCATCAGCCCGACCACGACCGCGTCCGCCTGGACGTAGTTGCAGCCGATGATGCTCATCGACAGCAGCATGCCGCCGACGATCGGGATCTTGCGGGCCGCCGTCAGCGAGAAGCCGCGGCGCAGGAGCAGGTCGGAGATCACGCCCCCGAGGATGCCGCCGATGAAGCCGCACAGCGCCGGCAGCACCGCCGCGAAGCCGGCCTGCAGGATCGACAGGCCCCGCTCCTTGACGAGGTAGACCGGGAACCACGTCAGGAAGAAGTAGGTCAGCACCGTGATGCAGTACTGGCCGACATAGATGCCGAGCAGCATCCGGTTGGCGAGCAGCTGGCGCAGCGTCCGGCCGGCATCGCCCTGCCTGCCCCGGCTCTGGCCGTCCATGTCGAGCAGCGCGCCGCCGGCCTCGATGTAGTCCCGCTCCGCCTGGTTCATCGACGGGTGGTTCTTCGGGCTGTCGACCACGCGCAGCCACAGCACCGCGAAGGCGATGCCGAGCAGGCCCATGCTGGTGAAGACGTGGTGCCAGCCGAACGTGTGGACGATCCACGCCATCAGCGGCGTGAACAGCACCGTCGCGAAGTACTGCGCCGAGTTGAAGAACGCCGAGGCCATGCCGCGCTCCCGGGTCGGGAACCACGCGGCGACGATCCGGGCGTTGGCGGGGAAGACCGGCGCCTCGGTGAGGCCGACGGCGAGCCGCAGGGCGAAGAGCAGCACCACGGCGGTCAGGCCGGTGAAGAAGCCCACGGCGCCCTGGACCAGCGTGAAGGCCGACCAGAGGGCGACGGCGGCGGCGTAGACCCACTTGACGCTGTAGCGGTCGAGGAGCCAGCCGCCCGGGATCTGGGCGAGGACGTAGGACCACGCGAAGGCCGAGAAGACGTAGCCCATCTGGACCGGCGAGAGGCCGAGTTCCTTGGCCATGTCGGGCCCGGCGATCGAGATGGTCGCGCGGTCGGCGTAGTTGATCGTCGTGGCGGCGAACAGCATCGCCACGATCAGCAGGCGGACGCGGGTGCGGCGACCCGCGTCGGCGGCGGCGAGCAGGGTGCTCGGCGCGCCGGTCGAACTGGCACTCATGGACGTTCTCCCTGGCTCGTCGCCACCCGGTTGATCCGGGAAGCGGGTCGTGGCCGCCGTTGGCTCGGCGGGTCCGTCTTGGGTGTCGAGGCGGGGGCTCAGCGGCGGTCGCCGATCAGGGCCGTCAGCTCGGCGCGCTCGGCCGCGTCGAGCTCGGTCAGCGGCGGCCGGACCGGGCCGGCGTGGCGGCCGACGGCGCTCATGCCCGCCTTGACGATGGAGACCGCGTAGCCGCGCTTGCGGTTGCGGATCGCGATGTAGGGGAGGACGAAGTCGCGCAGCTCCCGGTAGACCGCGTCGCGGTCCCGGCGGCGGACGCTGTCGTAGAAGGACAGCGCCCATTCCGGCAGGAAGTTGAAGATCGCCGAGGAGTAGGTGGTGACGCCCATCTCCAGGTACGGCAGCGCGAAGGTCTCGGCGGTGGGCAGGCCGCCGACATAGGTCAGGCGGTCGCCCAGCGCCGCGTAGACCCGGGTCATCAGCTCGACGTCGCCGACGCCGTCCTTGAAGCCGACGAGGTTCGGGCAGCGCTCGCACAGGCCGGCCAGCGTCCGCTCGTCGAGCTGGGCGTTGGCGCGGTTGTAGACGATGATCCCCAGGGCGGTCGCGCGGCAGACCGCCTCGATATGGGCGGCGAGACCGGCCTGCTCGGAGCCGACCAGGTAGGGCGGCAGCAGCAGGATCCCGTCCGCGCCGGCGGCCTCGGCGGCCCGGGCCATCTCGACCGCCAGGGCGGTGCCCTGGCCGGCGGGGGCGATGACCGGGGTCCGGCCGCGGGTCTCCTCGACGGCGGCGCGCAGGACGCGGTCGATCTCGGCGGGCGTCAGCGAGAAGAACTCGCCGGTGCCGCCGGCGGCGAACAGGCCCGACACCTTGTAGTCGGCGAGACGTCCGAGATTGTCCCGGTAGGCGGTCTCGTCGAAGGTGAGGTCGTCGCGGAAATGCGTGACCGGGAACGACAGCAGGCCGGAGCCCAGCACGCGCGCCATCTCGGCCGGGGTCATGCTCGCCATCGATCCTCTCCCTGGAACGCACCGTTCGGTGTCGCGTCCGGGGTTAGGCGCCGGCGTTAAATGCGTCCAACGTTGATTTTGGCTGGATTATCCCGGATCCTGCATCAATGTTCGATCTCGGCCACGCCCGCAGCTTCGTCGCCGTCGCCGAGGAGATGCATTTCGGCCGGGCCGCGACGCGGCTGAACCTGACTCAATCGCCCCTGTCGCGGCAGATCCAGATGCTGGAGCAGACGCTGGGCGTGACGCTGCTGGAGCGGACCACCCGGGCGGTGCGCCTGACCCCGGCGGGCCGCACCTTCCTGGCCGAGGCCTACCGGGTGCTGGCGGCGGCCGAGAACGCCGCCCGCATCACGCGCCGCGCCGCCCGGGGCGAGAGCGGGGTACTGCGCCTCAGCTTCACAGCCGCCTCGGCCTACCGGACGCTGCCGCAGGTCGTCGCCCATGTCCGCCGGACGCTGCCCGAGGTCGACCTCGTGCTGGAGGAGATGGTCTCGGACGAGCAGATCCTGGCGCTGGGCGAGAACCGCACGGATCTCGCGATCCTGCGGCCGGCCCCGGTCCTGCAGGATCCGAAATCCGCGATCGCCACCGCGCCGCTGGCGCGCGAGCGGCTCCTCCTCGCGGTCCCGCGCGGGCACCGCCTCGCCGCGGCGCGCGCGCCGACCCTGAGGGACCTCGACGGCGAGGCCTTCGTGACGTGGTCGCCCCGGGGCGGCCGCTACTTCATCGACCTGCTCGACCGTCTGTTCGAGGCCGGGGGCGTGCAGCCCCGGATCGTGCAGCGGGTGAACCAGGTCCACGCGATGCTGGCCCTCGTCGGCGCCGGCATCGGCGTCGCGCTGGTGCCGGGCAGCGCCCGGGGCAACAGCATGGCCGACATCCGGCTCCGGCCGATCGCGCTGCCGGCCGCGATCGGACCGGAGCTGTGGCTCGCGTGGCGCAGCGACAACGCCAATCCGTGCCTGCCCTCGGTGCGGGCCGCGGCGCTGGAGACCGGCGAGGCGTGACCGCCGGCGCCACCCTGGAAAGTCGCCGCCGCCGGCGATAGGCTGCCCGCTCGCCCCGCTTCCGGTCGCGCTGCCGGCCGGGGCCGCCCCTCCCGGATCAGGCAGGCACCATGAGAGTTTCGGCCGACCTCTGCATCGTGCCGATGGGCGTCGGCCCGTCGGTCTCGCCCTACGTGCGGGAAATCAAGGGGATCATCGAGTCGAGCGGGCTCACCGCCACGATGCATCCCAACGGCACGAACATCGAGGGCGAGCTGTCGGAGATCTGCGCGCTGGCGGAGCGGTGCGAGGCGAGGCTCGCCGAGCTCGGCGTCCAGCGGACCTTCTTCACGCTGATCTTCTCGACGCGCCGGGACAAGGACCAGTCGATGGCCGACAAGCTCGCCGCGGTCTCCTGACCGCGCGCCCATCGCCCGCCATCCCGGGGTCGCGCCGCGGAGCCGGTGATGCAGTGCCGGGGTCGGCAGGTCTCACACCAACGGAGCGTCGCGATTCCGGGGCCGCCTTCGGCGCTCCGAAACGAGAGCGCCTGAGCCTCTGGGGGCCTGATCTCACCGAGGTCGGGACGGCGACGATCGCGGAGCCTGTCCCGAGCGAGGCGCGGGTCCCCTCTCCCGTGCGGGATAGGGACAGGGTGAGGGATCAGGTCTGTCCGAACGCAGCGCACCCTGACCGAGCCGCGACGGCGTGCGATCCGGAAACGTCGTGCCCCTCACCCCAACCCTCTCCCGGACGGGAGAGGGGGCGCGTTGCGGCTGTCTCCAACGTAGATGCGTTCTCCAGACCGTCGAAACGCGATCGGAGGCGGCCCTAGCCGTGGCAGGCGCAGCCGGCATGCTCGCAGCCGGCGTGATCCTTGTGGCCGTCCGCGCAGTCGTCGCAGCAATAGGCCTTGCCGTCCCGCGACACGGCCTTGGCGACCGGGATCACGCAGACGCAGTCCTGGCAGGCGCACTTCACCATCTCGACGTCGACGCTGGCCATGATTTCCTCCTCCGGCGGGACAGTCCGCTTGTCGACGTTAGAGCCGCGACCGCGGCGAGGAAACCCTTCCCCGGGCGCGGTGACGCGCCCGTGATCCCATTCGCCCGCTCGCGCGTTCCCCCGGTCCGGTGATCGCTGCGCCGGGTGGGAGGGCGCCATGGCCGAGCAGAAGACCGACGACGTCCGGATCGAGCCCTATGACGGGCCGGCGGGCGGCTGGGGCTCGGCCCGCTCCCTCGTCGAGATCCTGACCCGGGAGGGCGTGCCGGTCACCGGCTCGGCGATGCTGCTGAAGCAGAACAAGCCGGACGGGTACATGTGCACGTCCTGCGCCTGGGCGAAGCCCGCCAAGCCGCTCGCCTTCGAGTACTGCGAGAACGGCGCCAAGGCGACCGCCTGGGAGCAGACGCGCCGCCGGGCGACGCCGGATTTCTTCGCCGCGCACACCGTGACGGAGCTCCTCGGCTGGAGCGACTACGCCCTGGAGGAGCAGGGCCGCCTGACCCACCCGATGCGCTACGACCCGGCGACGGACCGCTACCGGCCCGTCGCCTGGGCGGAGGCCCTCGCGGAGATCGGCCGGGAGCTGAAGGACCTGCGCGCGCAGGATCCGCGATCGGTGGTGTTCTACGCCTCGGGCCGGGCCTCGCTGGAGACGAGCTACATGTGGGCGCTGCTCGCCCGCCTCTACGGCAACAACAACCTGCCCGACTCCTCCAACATGTGCCACGAGCCGACCTCGGTGGCACTGCCGCAATCCATCGGCGCGCCGGTCGGCACGGTGCTCCTGGAGGATTTCGAGACCACCGACCTGATCTTCTTCTTCGGCCAGAACGTCGGGTCGAACGCGCCGCGGATGCTGCACCCGCTCCAGGAGGCGCGGCGCCGGGGCGCGCAGATCATCACCTTCAACCCGCTGCGCGAGCGCGGGCTGGAGCGCTTCACCGACCCGCAATCGCCGGTGGAGATGCTCACCCGCTCGTCCACGAAGATCTCGACGCAGTACCACCAGGTGAAGGCCGGCGGCGACCTCGCGGCCCTCACCGGCCTGTGCAAGGCCCTGCTCGCCCTGGACCGGGCCGCGGAGGCCGCCGGCCGGCCCCGGGTGCTCGACCACGCCTTCATCGCCGAGCACACCCACGGGTTCGAGGCCTTCGTCGCCTTCTGCGACGGGCAGGACTGGGCCGCGCTGGAGCGGCGCTCCGGCCTCACCCGGACCGCGCTGGAGGCCGCAGCCGGGGTCTACGCCCGCGCGAAGGCGGTGATCGGCATCTACGGGATGGGCCTGACCCAGCACCGCAAGGGCACCGAGACCGTCCGGATGCTCGTGAACCTGCTGCTCCTGCGCGGCAATATCGGGAAGCCCGGCGCCGGGATCTGCCCGGTGCGGGGCCACTCGAACGTGCAGGGCCAGCGCACCGTCGGCATCACCGAGAAGCCCGAGCTGGCGCCGCTGGACAAGCTGCGGGAGCTCTACGGCTTCGAGCCGCCGCGGGAGAAGGGCCTCAACACCGTCGAGACCTGCGAGGGCGTCCTCGACGGGCGCGTGAAGGCCTTCGTCGGGCTCGGCGGCAACTTCCTGCGCGCCGTGCCCGACACCGCCCGGATGGAGCCGGCCTGGCGGCGGCAGCGCCTCACCGTGCAGATCTCGACCAAGCTCAACCGCTCGCACCTCGTCAACGGCGCCGTCGCCTACATCCTGCCCTGCCTCGGCCGGATCGAGATCGACCAGCAGGCGAGCGGCCGGCAGGCGGTGTCGATGGAGGATTCCACCGCGCGCTTCCACGGTTCCCGGGGCGTGGCCGAACCGGTCGGGCCGCACCTGCGCTCCGAGCCCTGGATCGTGGCGGAGATCGCCAAGGCGACGCTGCCGCCCAATCCCCGGATCGACTGGGATGCCTGGGTGGCCGATTACGGGCGGGTGCGCGACGCGATCGAGGCGACCTACCCGAGCGTGTTCCACGACCTGAACGGCCGGATGTTCCAGCCCGGCGGCCTGACGAAGCCGCTCGGCGCCCGCGACCGCAAATGGGAGACCGAGACCGGGAAGGCGAATTTCGCGGTGCCCGAGGGACTCGAGGCCGACCCGGACCTGCCCGAGCGCGGCCCGGACGTGCTCGACCTGATCACGCTGCGGTCGAACGACCAGTTCAACACCACGGTCTACGGCTACGACGACCGCTTCCGCGGGGTGAAGGGCACCCGGGACGTGCTGTTCATGAACCGGCGCGACATCGCGCGGCTGGGGCTGAGGGACGGGATCAGCGTCGACGTGGCGACCGAGGCGGACGACCATGTGCCGCGGCGCGTGGGCGGCCTGCGGGTGATCGCCTACGACATCCCGGAGGGCAACTGCGCCGGGTACTACCCGGAGTTGAACGTCCTGCTGCCGCTCTGGCACCACGACGAGCAGTCCAAGACCCCCGCCGCCAAGGCGATCACCGTGCGGGTGACGGCCGCGACCGCCGCGCCCTGAGCGGAGCGTCTGGCGTCCGGTCGCGCCTTCCGGCAAGGAACGACGATGGACCAGGCGACTCCCCCCGACGCGCGACCGGACGCCCCGGCGGACTCGCGGCTGCGCGCGCTCGTCGGCCGGATCGCCGCCGCGGCGCCCCTGCGCGAGCCGGGCGCGGACCTGTCGCAGCTGAGCGCCGCGCCGGGCGCCCTCGCGGCCGTGCCGGATGCCGGCCTCGTCACCGACGCCGAATCCGGCGGCCTGGCGCTCGTCGGCGCGGACCTGTCCCGCGCCCGCATGGAGGAGGCCGACCTCTCCGGCGCGAACCTGCGCGGGGCGAGCCTCACCGGCGCGGTCGGGCGCTCGACCCGCTTCACCGGGGCGATCCTGGAGGCGGCCGACCTGTCCGAGGCCGATCTCTCCGGCGCGGACTTCACCGGCATCGTCGCCGGGCAGGTGAAGTTCGCCGGGGCGATGCTGGAGGATGCCCGGTTCGGCGAGGCCGCGATGCGCTTCGCCGACCTGTCCGGCGCCCTGCTCGACGGGACCGACTTCGCCGGCGCCGATCTCTGGGGCGCGGATTTCTCCGGTGCGGATGCGGACGACACGGTCTTCCGCGGGGCGCGGCTCGACGAGGCCAAGCTCGCCGACGCCAACCTGACCCACGCGGATTTCGCCGAGGCCAGCCTGACCAAGGCGAGCCTCGCCGGCTCGCGGCTGCGGGGCGCCCACTTCACCGGCGCGAAGCTCGACGGCGCCGATCTCTCCGGGGCGGATCTCTCCGACACCGACCTCGTGCGGCTCAACCTCGCCACCTGCCGGCTGCGGCACGCCCGCTTCGCCGGCGCGTGGCTCAACGGCACGCGGATGAGCGTGGAGCAGCTCGGCGGGGCGGTCGGCGAGGAGGTGGCCGGCGCCTACGAGGCCGCCCAGGCGAGCTACCTCGCCCTGGAGCAGAACTGGAAGAGCATCGGCAGCCACGACGCGGCGAGCTGGGCGTACAAGCGCGGCCGCCGGATGGGCCGTTTCCACGCCGGGCAGCAGGCCCGCGCCGCGTGGTCCGACCGGGACTGGTCCGGCGTCCTGCGGCACGGCTATCGCTGGACCGCCGACCGCTTCGTCGAGTGGTTGTGCGATTACGGCGAGAGCCTGTCGCGCATCGCGCGCGCCTTCGCGCTGCTGATCGTGCTGTTCGGCGGGCTCTTCGGCCTGACCGGCGGCCTGTACATCCTGGAGGGACCGGACGCCGGGCCGACCTACAACCCCCTCGATCTCCTGAGCTACAGCGCGCTCAACATGATGACCGCGAACCCGCCGGAGATCGGCCTGAAGCCCACCGGCCGCGTCACCAACCTTCTGGTCGGCATCGAGGGCGGCGTCGGCATCATCCTGATGGGACTCTACGGCTTCGTCCTGGGCAACCGCCTGCGACGGTGAGGCCGCCAGCTCCGGAGCGGCGCCCCGCTATCCGGGCTGTCCTCAGTCGTTCACGCTGAGCCGGTCGATCACGAGGCTCAGATCCTTGCGCAGGGCGCGGATCTCCGGCTCGCTGAGTTCGAGCTGGCACATCACGCTCTCGCGGACCGAGACCGCGTCGGCGCGCAGGGCGGCGCCCTCCGGCGTCAGGGCGATCTCGACCTCGCGCTCGTCGGACTGGCGCCGGGTCCGGAGCAGGAAGCCCGCGCTCTCCAGGCGCTTCAGCACCGGCGTGAGGGTGCCGGAATCGAGGCGCAGGCGCCGGCCGATCTCCGAGACCGTGACGCCGTCCTGCTCCCACAGCACCAGCAGAACGAGATATTGCGGATAAGTCAGTCCGAGCCGCTCGAGCAGCGGCCGGTACGACTTGGTCATCCGATGCGCGGCAGCATAGAGCGCGTAGCAGAGCTGGTTATCGAGCAGCAGCGGATCCGTCTCCGGCTGCGCCTCAGCCGTATCGGCACTGTACGCCATATCGTTCGCCCATCGCGGTCCACGCACCGCCACACTCGACCGCGACCGCGGGTTCGTCATCATACCATAACACGGGATGCCGGCGCGCAAGCTCCGAGCGTCGGGCCCGTTCTCTTAACAACCCTATGGGGTTCGTCTCTTGTCCACGACGGGCGGGAGCGCCGCCAGTGCGTCGAGGAAGCCCGGCTCGTCCTCGAGCGTCCGGAGATCCAGGCGGACGGCCTCGTCGCTGATCCGGCCGATCACCGGCACCGGGAGCCGGCGCAGATCCTCGGCGAGCCGCCGGCACCGCCCGCCCGCGCCGCGGCCGCCCGCGGAGACCGGCGTCAGGACCAGGGCGGCGCTGGGCAGGGTCTCCACCGGCAGGGCGCCGGATCCGATCTGGCTGATGCAGTCGGCGACCGTGACCGTGGCGCGGCCGGCGAGCCGCTCCGCCACCGCGGGGGCGAGGCGCTCGGCCTGCGCGGCGATCGCGTCGCGCGCGCGGGTCAGGAGCCGCAGGGTCGGCAGCTCCGCGCGCAGCCGCTCGGGGTGCAGGTAGAGCCGCAGCACGGCCTCGAGCGCCGCGTAGGTCATCTTGTCGACGCGCAGGGCCCGCTTCAGCGGGTTCTTGCGCACGCGGGCGATCAGGTCCCTCCGCCCCGCCACGATGCCGCACTGGACCGCGCCGAGCAATTTGTCGCCGCTGAAGGTGACGACGTCGGCCCGCTCCAGGGCGGCGCGGACCGTGGGCTCGGGGGGCAGCCCGTGGGCCGCGAGGTCGACGAGGCTGCCGCTTCCGAGATCGTCCGCCAGCGGCACGCCGCGCTCCCGGCAGAGGGCGTGGAGGGCCACGGGATCCGCCGCCGCGGTGAAGCCCGCGATGGCGTAGTTGCTCGGGTGCACCTTCATCACGAGGCCGGTGCGGGGCCCGAGGGCCTCCGCGTAGTCGCGCAGGTGGGTACGGTTCGTGGTGCCGACCTCGCGCAGGCGGCAACCGGCCCGCACCATCACGTCCGGCACCCGGAACGAGCCGCCGATCTCCACGAGCTCGCCGCGGGAGACCACCACCTCCCTGCGCATGGCGAGCGCGTTCAGCACCAGCAGGACGGCGGCCGCGTTGTTGTTGACGACGACCGCGGCCTCGGCGCCGGTCAGGCGGCAGATCAGGGCCTCGACATGATCGTCCCGCTCGCCGCGGGCGCCGGTCTCGAGATCGAATTCGAGGTTGCTCGCCTGCACCATCACGGCGGCCACCGCCTCCGCGGCCGAGCGGGGCAGCAGGGCGCGGCCGAGATTGGTGTGCAGAACCGTCCCGGTCAGGTTGAGGACCGGCCGCAGGGACGGGCGCCGCTCGGCGGCGAGGCGCGCCGACGCCGCCGCCCGGATCGCCGCCGCGTCCGGGACGGGACCGCCCCCCGCCCGGAGCCCGGCCACCACCGCCCGGATCGCGTCCGTGAAGGCCGTCCGCCCGTAGGTCTCGAGATCGGCGGGCGGCGCGCCGCCGACGAGGCGCTCGACCGAGGGAATCCGGCGCGGGGACGGCGCCGGGTCGACGGCCTGAGGGGTGGGGGCGGGTCCGTTCATGTCAGGCCAGAGATAACCATCCCGCTGCACGGAGCCAGCCCGTCGACGCGCGGATAATGCGCGCAGGTTGTTCCGGTCCCGGCCCGACGGTAAGGGCAGATCCTGAAATCGGCGCCCGAGAGTCCATCGCACCCGCGCGGGGCGGGCTCGGCCACGCCAACCCCGCCGAGCCTTCTCGGGAGACGTCGCCATGTCCCGACCTTCGATCCAGATCCACCCGATGATCCTGTGCGGAGGGACGGGGACGCGGCTGTGGCCGGCGTCGCGGGAGAGCATGCCCAAGCAGTTCGCCCGGCTGGTCGACGCCGAGCGCTCGACCTTCCAGGCGACGCTGGCGCGCGTGTCGGACGCCACCGTCTTCGCGACGCCCACCGTCATCGCCTCGGCCGAGGCCCGCTTCATCGTCGCCGAGCAGCGCGACCAGCTCGGTCTCTCCGCCGACATCCTGCTCGAGCCGCAGGGCCGCGACTCCGCCGCCGCCGTGGCGGTCGCAGCCCTGCACGCCGCCGCCAGCGACCCGCAGGCCGTGGTGCTGATCATGGCCGCCGACCACGTCGTGCCCGACACGGCGGCCTTCGTGGACGCCGTGCAGCGCGCGGCCGCCGGGGCGCGCGCCGGCTACACGATGACGCTCGGCATCGAGCCCGACCGGCCGGCCACCGATTACGGCTACATCCGCCGCGGCGAGCCGATCGCCGAGGCCCCGGGCGCGGCCCGCGTCGCCCGCTTCGTCGAGAAGCCCGACCGGGCCGGCGCCGAGGCGCTGATCACCGACGGCGCCCTGTGGAACTCGGGCTACTTCCTGTTCCGCGCCGACCTGATGCTGGCCGAGCTGGAAGCGTTCGTCCCCGAGGTGCTGGCGGCCGCGCGCGCGGCCCTGGAGGCGGCGGTGACCGACCTCGACTTCGTGCGCCTCGACGCGACGGCCTTCGCCCAGGCGCCGAAGATCTCGATCGACTACGCGGTCATGGAGCGGACCGCCCGGGCCGGCGTGCTGCCGGTGTCGTTCGCGTGGTCGGATGTCGGCACCTGGGACGCGGTCTGGCAGGTGCTGGACCACGACGAGGCCGGCAACGCCGTGCGCGGCCGGGTGTCGCTGATCGGCACGAAGAACAGCCTCGTGCACAGCCAGGGCGAGGGCCTGACCGCGGTGGTGGGCCTGGAGGACGTGGTGGTGGTCTCGACCCCCGACGCGGTGCTGGTGGCCTCCAAGGCGCATTCGGGCCAAGTGAAGGAGCTGGTCGGCGCGCTGCGGGCCCGCGGGGAGCCGGAGGCGGACGCGCATCTGCGGATGTACCGGCCCTGGGGCTGGTACCAGCGGATCGACATCGGCGAGCGCTTCCAGGTGAAGCGGATCCAGGTTGTGCCGGGCGGGCGGCTGTCGCTGCAGAAGCACTACCACCGGGCGGAGCACTGGGTGGTGGTGCGCGGCACCGCCGAGGTGACGATCGACGAGCGGGTGGTGCTGGTCCACGAGAACGAGGCGGTCTACCTGCCGATCGGGTCGATGCACCGGCTGGCCAACCCGGGCAAGATCCCGCTGGAGCTGATCGAGGTCCAGGTCGGCTCCTACACCGGCGAGGACGACATCATCCGCGTCGAGGACATCTACGGACGCTGAG